>DASQGM010000243.1:0-2978 GCA_035632615.1 bacterium
GCGTCATGCAGCAGATTGGTCGAGACGCTCTCCACCCACCGCCACGAGCCGTCTTTGTGCCGCATCCGGCCCTCGGTAATCACGCTCCCGCCCGGGTGCCGCCGCAGCTCGTCGAACCGCCTGCGCAGCGCGTCCGCGTCCTCTGGGGGACAGAAGTCCAAGCGGCCGCGACCGATGATCTCATCACTCTCGTACCCCAACACCCGGTGAATGGACGGACTCGCGTACCGGATCTTGCGGTCGGCGCCCACGAGCACGATGGCGTCGAAGCTGTTCTCGATCAACACTCGGAACCGCTGCTCGCGTTCGCGAAGCGCCTCCTCGGCCTGCTTGCGGGCGGTCACGTCGACGATCGCGCCCTCCTGGTAGAGCGTCCGGCCAGTCGCGTCGCGCACGATGCGGCCGCGCGCGCGCACCCAAATGGTCGTCCCGTCCCGCCGGCGGAGCGCGTTTTCGGCGTCCGTCACGACCCCGCGGCGCTCGAGGGCTTCGGTCCACTGTTCCCGAACCGCGGGATCGACATACAGGTCGGCGGCGTTCACCCCCTTGAACGTTTCCAGGTCAGGGTAAGCCAGCATCTCGAGAAACGCGGGGTTCGCGTCCAGGATCTTCCCGTCGCGGGTGGTGCGATACAGCCCGACGGGGACGCCCTCGAACAGTCCGCGATAGCGGGCCTCGCTGTCCTTGAGCGCCTGCGCAGTTTCCTCGCTCTGCGTGACGTCGTGATAGCTCAGCACGATGGCCGCCACGCCAGGGTCCTCGAGCAGATTCGCCAGGACGACTTCCACCCACCGCCACGCCCCATCGACGCGGCGCAACAGGGTGGTGAACACCCCGCGACGCCCGGGCAGCCCACGCAGCGCCTCGAACTCGTGTCGGGCGAGGTCCACCTCGCTCGGATGGATCTCCGCGAACACGCTGCGGCCCGCGAACTCCTCGGGCGCGTACCCGAGCACCCGACGGACCGCGGGGCTGGCATACAGCACCGTTCCCTGTTCATCGACCAGCATCCCGGCATCGTGGCTGTGCTCGATCACGGCGCGCAGGCGTTGTGCCGTCCGCTCCTGCTCGTGCCGCTGGCGGGCGCGCTCGAGCGCTCGACCGACCGCGGGGCCGAGCCGTTCCAACCGGGTCTTGAGAAAATAGTCGGTCGCGCCGAGTTGGAGCAAGGACACCGCAGCCTCATCGCCGATTGGCTCCGACACGACGATGAGGGGAAGGTTCAGACCGCGATCTTTCATCAGCGTCAGCGCGCGGGCGGCGTCGAGGCGCGGGAGCGTGTGGTCCGCGAGGATGATGTCGAGGTCCGGACTTAGATGCCGGAGATACTCTGTCTCCGTGGTGACCTGGCGCCACTCCGGATCGAACCCGCCGCGGCGGAGCTCACGCACGATCAGATCGGTATCGTCCGGGCGGTCTTCCAAGATGAGCGCGCGGAGAGGGACGAGTGTGGCGTCGGCTTGCCGGTGTGCCACTTCATTCTCCTCCCGCGACGCAGCGCCACTCTGACTCACTTCCCGCCGCGCCGGCGCGGACGCGCGTGCGTCGGGCAGGAGCCGCGATGGCCCCAGTAATCTCGCGTCAACTATACTGCCCGATTTGGGAGGTTTTAGACAGATCACCTCGGACGGCGTCGGCTGTTGGCGTGATCGTCCTCGGCGGCAGCCCCACGAGAAACGCGAGACGGCGAGAACGAAGGAGATCGGACGACATCGAGGCTGCGCACAGAAGACAGTTGACATTCCCGGCCGACGCCGGGTTGATATGCAGGAGTCCCAGCGCCCGCACCGAACGGTCACCCCAGGCTAGAAAATACACACGCAGCACCCGTTCGACACGCTCAAGCGGACGCCGTTACTTCGACCCAGCGATCCCACAACACAACCTAAGGGTTCCGTGTGCCGCAGGAGGACTGATGACCGGTTTCAGTCGGTTTGCGCCTGCCATCGTGCTGCTCGCCGTGACGCTTGCGATCGTCCCGAGCCTTCTCCCCGGCAGCCTCCTGGCGGGGAGTCGTGTTGCGCCAACAACATCGTCAGCCCAGACGGCGGTGCGGGTGCAGGCGGCCCCCGGCGTGGTCGTCCGCCTTCGACCGGTCTTTCTTCCGATGCCGGCGACCCCCCCGCCGCTGACGCACACGGTAGCCGCGGGCGACACGCCCTGGGACGTGGCGCGCATGGCGGGTGTCGACGTTGCGGCGCTCCTTGCCGTGAACCATCTCGTGCCCGGAGCCTTGCTCCATCCCGGCCAGGTGCTCGTGCTTCCGGCGGCCGACGCCCCGCGCGTCGCGGACGTCCAGCGTGCCGCGGTTCCACCGCGGTCCGCGGCGCACACGGTCGCGTCCGGAGACACGCTCTGGGACATCGCCGCGAGCGCGGGCGTGAGTGTGAAGGCCCTGGCCGCGGCGAATCAGCTCGCGCCGGGCGAGACGTTGCGTCTGGGGCGCCTGTTGATTGTTCCGGCGGAGGGAACCGCGCCGGCGGCGCGCAGCGCGAGCGGCGCCGCCGTGCCTCGTCCCGGTTCGGTCGGGTCGAGCGGTGAGCCCTTGTCGACGGCGCAGCAGATCCAGGCGCGGCGGTCGTCGTTGTTGTGGCCAGCGTCCGGCACGATCACGTCGCGGTTCGGGTGGCGCATCCATCCGATCTTCCGGACGCGAGAGTTCCACACCGGCCTCGACATCGCGACGCGGTGGGGATCGCCTGTGCTGGCGGCGCGGAGCGGCGTCGTGCGTTTCGTGGGCTGGAAGTCCGGATACGGGCAGATGATCGTGCTGGACCACGGCGACGGTCTCGAGACCACCTACTCCCATCTCTCGTCCGCCGTGGTGTCCGCCGGGCAGCCGGTGGCGCAGGGGCAACTCATCGGGCACATCGGGAACAGCGGGTGGAGCACCGGCCCGCACCTCCTCTTCGAGGTCCGGCGGGGCGGGGTCGCAGTGGACCCGACCCCGTACTTGAACTAGTCTTGCCGGCGCGGTG
>DASQGM010000244.1:0-11444 GCA_035632615.1 bacterium
CTGCCGGCCACCGCTGCTCGGATCGGTGGCCTTGCTCAGCTGGATCAGAAAGATCTCGGCGGGGGGCATCCCTTTCACCAGCACCGCCGCGACCGACCGGTAGAACGGCACCAGCCAGTCCTTCTCGCGGTCGAGCGCGGACACGACCCCGACCTGGGCGCCCTCGTGTCCCTGGCCGGAGATGACGAACGCGGCCTGGCCGGACCGCTGCAGCGCCCACATCCGCTCGTCCACGGCGCGGGCTAGGCGTACGAAGTAGTACATCTGCAGAAGATCCTGGTCGGAGACGCCCAGGGCCTTCGGCGTGCGCTCATCGCGGGCCTTCACCGCCCTGGCCTCTTTCGCGCTCACGCGGCCTCTCCTCTCCGTACGAGCTGCACCCTCCGTACCGTCACGCCGTCCCCCCTCACAGTTTCCGCACCCCGCGGGGGCCCTCCTCCCCGGCGGGGCCACGTGGCGGAACGCGTGCGACGGGGCACGGGCTCACCCGTGAATCGCGCGGCCCAGCGCGCCGAGCGCGGCCTCGCGGACGGCCTCTGAGAGCGTCGGATGCGCGTGGACCGCCTGGCCGATCTCGACGACCGTCGCTTCCAGGGCCCGCCCCAGCACGCCCTCGGGCAGCAGCTCGGTGACCTGTGGACCGACGAGGTGCACGCCCAGGATCTCGCCCAGGGCTCGGTCCGCGACGATCTTGACCAACCCGTCGCGGTGCCCCAGGATGGTGGCCCGCCCGTTCGCGGTGAACGGAAACCGCCCGACGGTCACATCGTGGCCCGCGTCGCGCGCCTGCTTCTCGGTGAGGCCGACGCTCGCAACTTGGGGGATCGAGTACGTGGCCCGCGGCATGAGCAACGGATCGACCGGCCGCGGCGTGTGCCCGGCGATCGCCTCGACCGCCACCTCGGCCTCGGCCGACGCCACGTGGGCGAGCAACAGGCCGCCGATGACGTCACCGGCCGCGTAGATCGATGGCACCGACGTCCGCATCTGCGCGTCGACCGCGATCCCCCCACGGCCGACCTCGACCCCAACGGCATCGAGCCCCACGTCTTCCGTGATCGGCGCGCGCCCGACGGCCACCAGCACGTACTCCGCCTCCACGGACTCCTCGGGACCGTCCCCTGCCCGCATCATCACCCGCACGCCGTCGCCCGCGGGCGCGGCGCCGGTCACGGCGGTGCCGGTCCGCACCTTGACGCCCCGGCGCTCGAGCGCTTTGGCGACGACCGCCGAGACCTCCTCGTCCTCGAGCGGAAGCACGGAAGGGAGCAGCTCCACCAGCGTGACCTCGGCGCCGAACGCGGCGAACACACTGGCGAACTCCGTGCCGACCGCCCCGGCGCCCAGAATCGCCACGGACCTGGGCACCGAGGCGAGCTGCAGCGCGCCGGTGCTGTCCAGGATCCGGTCGTTGTCGATCTGCACGCCCGGGAGGCTGCGGGGACGCGAACCCGTGGCCACCAGGACGTGCCGCGCGTCCAGATCCGTCTCGGAGCCGTCGCTCGCCGACACGTGCACGCGGGTCGGGGCGCGGAGACCCCCCGCCCCGGGGAACACGGCGATCTTGTGCTTCCGCATGAGGTACTCCACGCCGCGAAAGTTCGTGGTGACGACGCGGTCCTTGCGCTTCTGCACCAACCCGTAGTCCAGCCGCACGCCGTCCGCGACAATCCCCATCTCGCTCGCGCCGCGCATCTCCTCGAGCAGCTCCGCGGTGTGCAGCAGGACCTTCGTGGGAATGCAGCCGACGTGGAGACACGTACCGCCCACCTTCTCCCGCTCCACGATCGCGGTCCGCAGGCCGAGCTGCGTCGCCCGGATGGCACCGACGTACCCGGCCGGCCCGCCGCCGATGACGACCAGATCAAAGGAGTGCTCCATGAGATCGCCTCCTACCCCGAAAACGCCGGGGGCCGACATCTCCCATCCCGCAGCCATGGGGCAGACCGAGGATACCACGGCATGCCGCGCGTCGCAGGCAAGAGGACTCGCGCCCGCACCGCCGCGCTCCCCTACGCGTCGTCGAGCGGCAGCTCAGAGATCGGCCGGCGCCCCGCGTACCCCTCGTCCACGCCGTGCCAGAACGCGATCGTGGGCTCACCGAGGTGCCAACACAGAAACACGGTCCCGCCGCCGCGCGAGCGGAACGCAAAGTCCACGAGCCCGCGATCGACGTCGCGCAGAATGCACCCGGTCGCCTCGACGTCCCCGGCGACCGCCGCGACTCGGGCGCCCAAAGTATCCAACTCCTGCTGCGTCTCGCCGAGCGCGCCGAGCAGCGCCTCGCCCCGGTCCAGACGCTGCCACAGCAGGTCGAGCTGAGCCCGCTTCAGGATCGTCTGGTCACGGATCCGGCGCAGCGCGTCGAGCATCTCTCGCAGGCGGGGCAGGAGCGCGACCGCCTCGCCCACGCTGAAGTAGCGCCACGCCGCCACGCGGCATCACGCCCTTCGCGGCGCCGCGGCGGCCTTGGGCGCGCGTCGACGCGCGGGCGCCCGCCGTGCGGGCACCGCGGCGCGGGACCCCGTCGCGCCGCGGCGGGACCGGACACCGCGCCGCTTAGGAAGCCGGTCGAAGAACAAGATCCCGTTGAGGTGGTCGATCTCGTGCTGGAGGATCCGCGCGAGCAACCCCGTGCCGCGGACCCGGATGCGACGGCCGGTCGCGGCGAACGCCTCGACCTCCACGCCGAGCGCGCGCGGGATGTTGTGAAGAACGCCCGGGACGCTGAGGCAGCCCTCGGGGCCCAGCTGGGTGCCCCAGCGGCGACGCATGCGCGGGTTCACGAGCGCGATCGGGCCACTGCCGGGGTCGGCGACAAACACCCGGAGCGGCACCCCGACCTGGGGTGCGGCGAGGCCGACGCCCTGGGCGCGCCGCATCGTCACGACCATGTCGGCGATCAGTGACCGCACCGCGGCCCCCACGGACCCGACGGGGCGGCTGCGCTTGCGCAGCACCGCGCTGTCCGGCGTGCCGAGCGTGACGATCGGGCGCACCCGTCCGCGCGGGCGGCGCTGAGCGTGCGAGGATGCGGCGCGTGCCGTCCGGTGCGAAGCCACGGTGGATACTGTTGGGTGACAGCCGGACAAAACCCTTGCCTGCGGCGGAAATCCGCCGGCGCGACGGCAACGCCGCCCGAGACGGCGGTCAGTCGAACTTGACGCGGACGGTGTGGTACCCCTGGGCGCCGTCGGGCAGCGTGGGCGCCGGGCTCTCCACCTGCACCGCCCCCTTCCCGTCGGTCGCGCGCACCTTCAGGCTGTACTCGCCCTTCTGCGGGGGCGCCCACTGGAGGGACCAGAACTGCCAGGCGTTCGGACCGAGCGCCGGCTTGACGGCCGCCTGGATCCACGTCTTGCCGTTGTCGGGGCTGACCTCCACCTTGGAGATCCCGCGATCGCCCGCGAACGCCCAGCCGCCGAGCGCGAGCATCGTGCCGTCCTTCGTCTCGACCTTGAACGCACTGTTCGTCTTCACGATCGCCTGCTTGCTCCAGCCTTGCTGCTCCCAGTACCCGGTGAAGTCGTGGTTCGCCGCCTCGATGCTGGTGAGCCACTTCGGCTGCTTCATGCCGTAGCGGTTCATGATGAGCACCCGCACGGGCGCGCCGTGCTTCTGGGGGATCGGCTCGCCGTCCATCTTGTAGGCCAGCAGCGTCATCGGATCCGTCGCCACGTCGATCGGCATCGACTCCGCGTAGCTGTCGGTGCTGCGCATGATGATGTTCGTCACCCCCGGTTTGAGCCCGGCGAGGTCGAGCACGTCCTTCATCCGTAGCCCGGTCCACTTCGCGTTGCCGATGAGGTCGCCGCCCACCTCGTTGCTGATGCACTCAAACGTGTGGTACCGCTCCACCGGCGTCGCCGCCTTCTGAAACTCGTCGAACGAGAACTTGAGCGGCTTGTTCACCATCCCGGTGACCTCGAGCGTCCACTTCTTGACGTCCACCGTGGGATCGAAGAAGTTCTTCGAGACCTGATAGAACTCCCCAAGCGGCGTCAGTTCGTCCGGCATCCCTTTGAGCAACCGGAACGTCTGCTCGGCCGCGCGCGCCACCGCGCCGCCGGCGGCCGTCATCCACGACGCCGCGGCCGTGCCGGCGGCGGCCGCCAGCACCAGCAGCGCCGACCGGCGGAGGAGATCCCGACGCCCGACGGCGTCACCGCCCCGAACCACCCCGGACGGCAGTCGGTTCCCGCGGGCCGCCGCGCGCGCCTCGCCGGGACTCCCGTACAGCAGCACCAGCACGAGCCCGTAGACCAGGCTCGCGATCGCCATCGGGAGCTCGGGCGCGGTGACGACGGTCGTCAGCGGCACTCCCAGGAGTCCGCCTTCGATCCCCGGGAGGAACACAAACGTCAGGATCACCCATACGACCCCGGCGGTCGCAACGACGAGCGCGGCTCGCGGCCACCGCCTCCCGCGGACGAGCCCGGCGTACACCATCCCGCCGACGCCCAGCCCGACGATGCTCGTCAGGACCGCCAGCGCCAGCCCGAGCGGCTTGGCCTGATGCTGCAGCTTCTCGAGGATCAGGGCGAAGACCTGATACGGCAGCAGGCGAATCATGCGCTCGGCCAGCGCCTCCTGCAGTGTCGGCATCCCGGTGGCAAAGCGGTACGCGAACAGCACCACCGCGACCGCAATGCCTCCCGCCGCCCCGGCCCAAAAGCCGCGCGCCCACATCACCCGTTCCCGTGTCATCGCTCCCACCCCGGGGCGCGGGCGCTCAGGTCCGCCGGCCCGCGCTACCCCTCATTTTACAATGCCTGCGGCCTCTATCTTAGCGCGAACCGTGTAAAGATTCGATAAATGGGGGGAAACGCGGGAGCCCGCCGGAAAGGCGGTCGTGAAGGCTCGAGGCCCGGCGGCGTCAGCTTCGCGAGCCCCGCCCGTCGCCGTCCCCCGTGGCCGCGATCTCGCGCTGCCGCTTCGCCGCGACGTCCACCAGCCATTGGGGATCCTCGTAGACATAGTCTTTGCGCAGCGGATGCCCTTTCCAGTCCTCGCTCATCATGATGCGGCGAAGATCCGGGTGCCCGTCAAAGGTGATGCCGAATAGGTCGTAGGCCTCGCGCTCGTGCCAGTCCGCGCCGCGCCAGACCTCGACGACGGAGGGGACGTGCGCGTCGTCCTTTGCCACCGGGACCTTGAGCATGACGCCGTGGGACCGGGCGAGCGAGACGAGTTGGTACAGCACGTCGAACCGATCCGGCCAGTCGACCGCGGACACGAACTCGAGCACGGCCATGTCGAACTCGGGGTTGTCGCGGAGCCACCGGCACACATCGACGATCTCCTCGCGGGGCACTTGAAACGTCGGCGCCCGGTACCGGTACACGGGCGATTCTTCGCGCCGGAGCGGCCGCGGGGCCGGTTTGCCCTCCGCCTTGGCCTGCTCGGCCGCGGCCTGCCACTCGCGTTCCTTGACCGCCCAGGCCTCGTCGGCCTTCGCCTCCTCCGCGCGCTGCTCCGCGACGAGGTCCCGGAGTTGCGGAAACCGCTGACGCAGTTGGGCGACGCGCTCGGGGCTCATTCGTGCCGCCTCGAGACGATCCCCGTGGCGATCGGTTCCTTGGGCGCCGCGCGGTGGAGGTCCTCGTGTGAGTAGAGGAGGCGGGCGCGGTTGTATGTGGACGTCTCGTACTGCGGCACGAACACGATCGCCTCCGTGGGGCACACCTCGACGCAGAGGCCGCAGAAACAACACTTGTCGATCTCGATGTCGAAGCGGCTGAGCTGGCGCTCTTTCCCCTTGCCCTCCGCCTCGATGTGGATGCACCGGTCCGGGCAGATGCGCTCGCACTGGAAGCAGATGATGCACCGGTCCGTGCCGGTCTCGGGGTCGATCGGCAGCGAGAGCAACCCGTGAAAACGGTGGGAGGTCGGCAGCTTCTCGACCGGATACCGCACCGTGACCTTCGGGCGGAACATGGTGCGGAACGTCATGCCGAGGCCGGTCCCCAGCGCGGCGGCTCCCCGAATGACGCGTTCGGCAACGCTCATCCTGTGCCTCCCTGCGTGCTACCGATCCACATCGGACAATACGATATCGGTGCTGCCCAGGATCGCGATGACGTCCGCGATCTTCCACCCCTTCATCATCTCCGTGAGCGCGTACAGGTTGGTGAAAGAGGGTGCCCGGATCTTCACGCGATACGGCGTTTCGCCGGCGTCGCTCACGGCGTACACGCCGAGCGTGCCGCGCGGGGACTCGGTGCGGACGTACACCTCGCCGCGCGGCGGCTTCATCGTCGTGGGCACGCGCGAGCGGATCTCGCCGTCCGGCAGATCTCGCAGCGCCTGCCGCACGATCCGCACCGACTGACGCATCTCTTCCATCCGCACGAGGTATCGGGCGAAGCAGTCGCCCTCCGTCTGCACGGGCACGTCGAACTCCAGCCGATCGTACACCTCGTAGGGGGCGGCTTTGCGCACGTCGTATGCGATCCCGCTCGCGCGGCCGACCGGCCCCGACGCACCCATCGCGACCGCGTCCCGCCGGCTGAGCACCCCGACCCCCCGGGTCCGCGCCTCGAAGATGGGGTTTTGCGTCAGCAACCGGTGATATTCGTCGATGTGCGGCACGAAGTAGTCGAGAAACTCCTCGCACGCGCCGGCCCAGCCGTCCGGGAGGTCGGCGTACACGCCCCCGATCCGGAAGTACACGTGGTGCAGTCGGCCCCCGGTGACCTGCTCGAACAGATCCAGGATCCGCTCGCGCTCGCGGAAGCACCACAGGAAGACCGTCGTGGCCCCGAGATCGATCCCCCACGTGCCGAGCCAGACGAGATGGCTGGCGAGCCGGTTGAGCTCCTGAAAGATTACGCGAATGTACCGCGCCCGCTCCGGCACCTCGACCCCGGCGAGCGCTTCGATCGCGAGGCAGTACGCGGCCTCGTTGTTGAGCGCGACGAGATAGTCCATGCCGCGGTCAGTCAGGGCCACGTTCTGCACGTACGTCCGGTACTCCATCATCTTCTCGACGGAGGAGTGTAGGTAGCCGATGTCCGGCCGCACGTCCTTGATGTTCTCCCCGTCGAGGGTGACGACCAGACGCAGCACGCCGTGGGTGCTGGGGTGCTGCGGCCCCATGTTCAGCAGCAGCTCTTCGGTCCGAAGCGACACCGTCTCGTCCCCTCCGTGTGGACCGCGGGCCCGCGCCCCGGTGAACCCGGAGCCGACCTACCGCGGCCCCGCCTGGGCCTCGATCGCGGCGAGCGCCTGCCGGCGCAGAAACGGCTCCTTCTTGATCCGCTCCTGCAGCTTCAGGATGCCCTCGATCAGCGCCTCGGGGCGGGGCGGACAGCCCGGCACGTACACGTCCACGGGCACCACCTGGTCCACGCCCTTCAGGATCGAATAGTTGTCGTAGAAGAACGGCCCGCCGCAGGTGGCGCACGACCCCATCGAGATAACGTACCGCGGCTCCGGCATCTGCTCCCACAGCCGCCGCACGATCGGCGCCATCTTGATCGAGCACCGGCCGGCGACGATCATCAGATCCGCCTGCCGCGGCGTCGCCCGGGGAATGACCCCCATCCGATCAAGGTCGAACCGGCTCGCAAACGCGGCCATCATCTCGATCGCGCAGCAGGCGAGCCCGAACGTCAGCGGCCACAGCGACGCGGCCCGCCCCCAGTTCAGCGCGCCCTCCACGGTCGTCAGGACGAACCCGCCGCCGGGCAGGCTGTCCAGGATCTCGACCGCCTGCGCGAGCGGGGCGATCTGGCTGCGCCTCGGCAACGGGTCCGCCGGCGTCGCGCCGGGTCCAGCTGGAACGCCTGACATGGCCCCTCCCCTCCGCCTTGCTTCCACCGTTCACCCTAGCATCACGGCGCCAGCGCCGCAATCGGGCCCCCGCGGAGCGCACCGGCCGAGCGCACGCCGTCGCCGAGCCGGCGCGGAGGCGTCGGGACCTCGGATGGCGTCGTCGGCAGGGTCAGGGCGCGCTCCCTAGGACGTGGCCGCAAGGTCCTCGAGCGCGAGCTCCAGCGTGATCCAGGAGAGGGTGGCGCATTTCACGCGGACCGGAAACTTACGCACGCCCTGCAGCGATTCCAGGTCGCCCAGGCCGTCGGGCGGCGCCTCCCCGCCACGCATCATCGCCTTGAATGCGTCGATCGCGCGCCGCGCGTCCTCGACTCGCTTCCCTTTGACCAGCTCGGTCATCATCGACGCGGACGCCTGGCTGATCGAGCACCCCTTGCCTTCGAACTGAACGTCCTCGACGACGCCGCCGCGGACCCGGAGCGACACGCGGATCTCGTCCCCGCAAAGAGGGTTCGCGCCGTCGCGGACCGCGTCCGCGGGCTCCGCCACCCCCTTGTTCCGGGGATGGCTGTAGTGGTCCAGGATCACGTCGCGGTATAGGTCGTCAAGCGACACGGAACAGACTCCTCACCTTGAGCAGCGAGCGGACGAGCACGTCGATCTCCTCGCGGATCGTGTACACATAGAAGCTCGCCCGGACCGACGAGCCGATCCCGAGGCGCCGGTGCAGCGGCTTTGTGCAATGGTGCCCCGCCCGCACGCACACCCCATCTTCGTCCAGCACCTGCGCGACGTCGTGGGGGTGCACGCCGTCCATCACGAACGAGATCACGCCGCCGCGGTCTCCGGTCGTGGGCCCGAGGATTCGAAGCCCCGGCACATCCCGAAGCCGCTCGAGCGCGTAGCCGGTGATCTCGCGCTCGTGTGCCGCGACCGCGTCCATGCCGAGGCGCTCCAGATACTCGACCGCCACCCCCAACGCGATCGTGTCCCCGACGTTCTGGGTGCCCGCCTCGAACTTCCAGGGCACATCGTTCCACGTTGCGTGGTCGAGCCAGACGTCGCTGATCATCTCGCCGCCGCCCAGGAACGGTTCCATCTCCTCGAGCAGGGCGCGCCGGCCCCAAAGCCCGCCAACGCCCATCGGCGCAAGCATCTTGTGCCCTGTGAACCCGAAGAAGTCCACGCCGAGTGCGCGCACGTCCACCGGGCGGTGCGGCGTGCTCTGCGCCCCATCGACCACGACGATCGCGCCCTGCGCGTGAGCGCGCCGGGCGATTTCCGCAACCGGGTTGACCGTGCCGAAGGCGTTGCTGACGTGGACCAGCGCCACGATCTTCGTCCGCGCGTTGATCAGGCGGTCGAGATCGTCCAGCACGAGGCGGCCTTCATCGTCGAACGGGATGTGCCTGAGCCGCGCGTCGCGTTCCTGCGCGAGGAACTGCCACGGCACCAGATCGCTGTGGTGCTCCATCTCCGTCGTGACGATCTCGTCGCCGGGGCCCACGTGGCTGCGGCCCCAGGAGTGCGCCACGAGGTTCAGCGCCTCGGTGATGTTGCGCGTAAACACGACCTCGGCCGGCTCGGCCGCACCGAGAAACCGGGCCATCTTGGCGCGTGCCGCCTCGTACTCCGCGGTCGCGCGTTCGGCGATCGCGTACACGCCGCGGTGGATGTTGGCGTTGTACTCTTCGTAGTAGCGCACGAGGGCGTCGATCACTTGTCGCGGCTTTTGCGACGTGTTCGCGCTGTCGAGATAGACGAGCGGCTTCCCATGGACTCGCTGCTTCAGGATGGGGAAGTCCTCGCGGATCGTCGCCGGAATCGCCATGACATTCCCTCCTCGCGCCCGCTGCCGGTGCGTGCCCCGTCGAGCCGGGCATCCCCGCCCCGGCTACCGCCGGTGCGGCATCCCGCTCGGCGGCTGCGCGTCGGGCGAGACCAGCACGTCGCCGCCCTCGACTCGAACCGGATAGACCGCGACCGACCGCACCGCGGGCAGCGAGAGGACCCGGCCGGTCTTCACGTTGAAGCGGGACCCGTGCTTGGGGCACACCACGATCTCCGCAAGGAGGCCGCCCTCGCTGAGCGACGCCTCCTCGTGTGTGCACGTGTCGTCGATCGCGTAGAACTGCCCGTCCACGTTCGCGAGCGCGACGAGGTGCCCGCCCACCTCCACCTGGGTCACGGAGCCCGGCGGCAGATCCGCCACTCGGCCGACTCGGACGAACTCGCTCATGTCGCGTCCGCCATCTTCCGCTCGATCGCGCGGCTGAGCCGCTCGCGGACCAAGTCGAGCGGAATCCGGTCGAAGATCTCCGCGAAGAACCCGTCGACCATCATCCGGATGGCCACGGAACGAGGCAGGGCGCGGCTCATCAGGTAGAAGATCTGGTCCTCGTTGAGCCGGCTCGTGCTCGCGCCGTGCGTACACCGAAGGTCGTTCGCCAAGATCTCGAGCTTCGGCATGCTGTCCGCCCGGGCGCCTTCGGAGAGCACCAGGTTGCGGTTGAGCTGGAACGCGTTCGTCTTCTGCGCCCCGTGGTTCGCGCGGATCAGCCCGGCAAACACCGAGCGCGCCTTGTCCTTGAGCGCGCCCTTGTAGAGCAGGTCGCTCGTGGTGCTGGGCGCGGCGTGCTCCTGCAGCGTGTGGTAGTCAAAGTGCTGGGTCCCGTCGCCGAACAGTACCCCCAGCATCTCCGAGGTCGCGCCCGGCCCCACCAGGCGGGACTCGACGTTGGTCTTCAGAAGGCCCGCGCCGAACGCCACCATCAGGCTGTGGACGGTCGCGTCGCGCTCGACGACCGTGCGCACGATGCCGAGCTCCCAGACGTTCCGTCCCCAGTCTTCCAGGTTCACGTAGCGGATCTGCGCCCCGGGCTTCGGGATGAGCTCGACCCCGTGATTGACGAGCGTCCGGGCCGGCGCCTCCGCCGAGGCCGAGAGCTCGACGAGCGTCACCCGACTCCGCTCGCCCGCGACGATGAGCGTGTGCGGCGAGTAGAGCAGGCCGTCGCGGCTCAGCCATGTGCCCGCGACGAGCGGGAGGTCCACCTCCACCCCGTCGGGCACGTAGAGGAACGTGCCGCCTGACCACAGCGCGCCGTGGAGCGCCCGATATCTGTTCTCGTCGTCCCGCACGACGGTGCCGAGATACGAGCGGACCAGATCGGCGTGGGTCCGCACGGCGTCGCTGAGCGAGGAGAAGACCACCCCGTCCTTCGCCAGCTCGGTCGCGAGCCGGGATTGGATCTGCGTCCCGTCGAGGACCAGGCGGAGCCCTGCCGCTTCGGCCGGATCGCCGACCAGGCGCACGAGGGGCGCGGGGGGCGTCGCCTTGCGCCCCGACTCCGCGGCGAGCGGCCGAAGCGCGTCGAAGTCGAGCGCGCTCAGGTCGGTCCGCCGCCACTCCTCGTCGATCGGCGACGGCGGGGGCAGGCGCACGAACGCCTCCCACGCCGCCACACGGCGCTCCAGGAGCCACGCCGGCTCGCCCGCGGCGGCGCTCTGCCGCTCGACGGTGTCCCGGCTGAACGTGCTGGTCGTGACCGGACGCGTATCGCTCACGGGCTCCTCCATGTGCAGCGCCGATTCGGCGCCTGGACCTCGGGCCGGGTGCGCGGCCCGGCTCCCTACCCCTGGGCCGACGGTCGGGGGGGGGGGGGGGG
>DASQGM010000245.1:0-4035 GCA_035632615.1 bacterium
GCTCGATGCCGCGGATCTGCTGAGCCGATCTGGCATCAGCGCCCGCGTCGTCAATCTGCATACGATCAAGCCGCTCGATCTTGCGCTCGTGGAACGCGGGGCCCGGGAGACCGGCGCCATCGTCACGGTCGAGGAACATTCGATCCTCGGTGGGCTCGGGAGTGCGGTGTGCGAAGCCGTGGCCGGTCTGAGACCGGTGCCGGTCGAGCGTGTGGGCGTTCAGGATACCTTCGGCGAGTCGGGCACGCCCGACGCACTGTGGCAGAAGTATGGTTTGACTCCCGGTGCGATCGCCGACGCGGCACACCGGGTGCTCGCGCGAAAGGGTGCGCGGCGGTGACCCGGGCGGCCGGGCGGCGCGCGCGTCGGGGCGGGGGCCTCGGGCGGAGGGTTGCCGGCGCAGCCCTCCGGGGATGGTGGGTGCCGTAGCCGTGTGTGCCGGGTCGGTGCAACAGCCTGTGCGTCTCGCCGTGATTGGGTGCGGCGTTCATTCCGTCACGAGCTTGCAGCCGTGCATCCCGCTGATCCCCGCGTTTGAGTACGTCGCGGCTTGCGACCGCCATCCCGAGCGTGCCGCGTTGGGTTTGCGTTTCGGGGCGCGACGGTGGTATCAGGACGTCGCCCGCATGTTCGCGGACGAAGCGATCGACGCCGCTATCGTGGCCGGGCCGGCTGCGATGAATTACGAGATGGGGCTCGCCTGCGCCGAGGCCGGCGTGCATCTGTTTGTCGAGAAGCCGATGGCGCCGACGGTCAACGCAGCACGCCAGCTGGCCGACGCGGTTCGCGCCCGCGGGCGGGTCGGGATGGTCGGGACGATGTGGCGCCACGCGCCCGCGATCGGCGTGCAAAAGAAGCTCGTCGAGAGCCCGGCGTTCGGCCGGGCCGTCGCGTTCCATGGTACCCATCTGGCACCAGGTGAGTTCGCCACCGGGCCGGGCGGAAGGGGCGGCGGATCGCTCGGCTGGCGCTTCATGTTGGACCAGGGATGCCACATGGCCGACTGCACGCGGTTTCTGATGGGCCCGGTGCGGTGCGTGACCGCGGCGACCTCGACGACGTCAACGCGTCGCGACCAGTTTGGCCTCTCGGCTCTCCTGGTCTTTGCCGGCGGCGCCACCGGGACGCTGTTGTTCGCGTCGCACGCGTCCGTGATGAGCCCGTCCGTGACCGTGGTCGGGGAGGCGGGACAGGCGGTGACGGTACGCCACCTCGTCTCGCTTGAGAGGCACCCGCTGCCCGATGATCTCGGCGACCCGGCCCTGCGGGCACGTGTCACCCAGACCTGGGCCCACGGTGCCAACTATCGTGGCGTGAGCCGTCCCGGACACCTCGAGGCGCTGGAGCATTTTGCGCGTGCGATCAACACGGGAGCGGCGCCGGCCCCGTCCCTCGATGATGGCTGGCGCGCCCTGCGGCTGTGCCAAGCGATGCTCGAGAGCGCCGAAGGCGGTCGTTCGGTGCCGCTTGCGAGCGGCGAGTAGCCGCGCGGGCCTCCACGACAAACGAGAATACGTTAGAGACCAGCCGTGGTTCGGTCATGTACGATCAAGCCGCTCGGCGTGTCGATCCTCGCGGCGGCGGAAACGCGCGGGATCGTGACCGTCGACGAGCACTCCCTCGGCGACGCGGCCCAGCGCGTGATGGCCCCATAGCGTTCGCGCCCCGTCTGGGGGCGGCCGACTGACAGGAGTCGCGACGCCGCCGGCTTCTCCGGACATTAACACGGCGTTAATTCAATTACAACCTCGCCTTGCTACTGTGTGTCGAGACGCACCGCCGCCGCGCGGCGCTGCGTTCGCGTGCGGCTTCGGCTGCGCCGCGTTGAACCCGCGGGGGGACACACATGTATCGAGGCTTCCTCGTCGTCGTCGCATCGGTCGCGCTGCTGTCGGGTTTGTCCGCGAACGCCGCGGTGTCCGCGGACCCGGAGGGGATCGCGACGGCGACCCCGATCAAGCACCTCGTCGTGATCTTCGACGAAAACAACTCGTTCGACCACTATTTCGGCACGTATCCGTACGCCGTCAATCCGCCCGGCGAGCCGCCGTTTGTCGCGAGGTCGGATACGCCGACCGTCGACGGGCTCACCCCGGAGCTGCGACTCCACAATCCGAACGCGGCGGCCCCGTTCCGGCTGGATCGCTCGCAGGCCAGGACGTGCGACAACGACAATCACTACAAGGACGAACAGACGGCGTACGACGGCGGTCTGCTCGACAAGTTCGTGACGCTCAGCGCGACCGGATCGGAGTGCACGCCCCACCTGGCGATGGGCTACTATGACGGCAACACCGTCACCGCGCTATGGAACTACGCGCAGCACTTCGCGATGAGCGACCGCTTCTTCGCGTCCACGTTCGGCACGACGGTGATGGGCCATCTGAACCTGGTGGCCGGCCAGACTTACGGCGCGGAGCCGGCGTCGATCCCCGGCGCGGTGGTCAACGGATCGGTGATCGGGAATGTGGATCCGGCCGCCGATGACTGTTCCACCGGCCGGACCGTGCAGATGGGCAACCGGAACGTCGGCGATCTCTTGAACGCCAAGGGCGTCTCGTGGGGTTGGTTCTACGGAGTATGGGCGCCGACGGGCACCAGTAACGGCAAGGCGGTGTGCCGCCGCGAATACAACGCCCACTACGCGCCGTTCCAGTACTACGCGTCGACCGCGAACTCCCACCACCTGCCGCCGGCGTCGGTCGCGTCGATCGGACAGACGGACCAAGCCAACCACCAATACGACACCGCGGAGTTGTGGCGGGCGGCGGCGAGCGGCACGGTACCCGCGGTGATCTTTCTCAAGGCCCCGCCGGTCCAGACCGGGCACCCCGAAGACTCGGACCCCCTGGCGGAGCAGCAGTTCCTGGTCGACACGATCAACCGGTTGCAGCGTCTTCCCCAGTGGCGCTCGATGGCGATCCTCATCACATACGACGACTCCGACGGGTGGTACGACCACGTCATGCCGCCGATCGTGAGCCAATCCCACGATCCGGCGAACGACGCGCTCCTGGGCCCGACCGGCCTGTGCGGCACGCCCCCGGCGGGAGCGTACCAGGGCCGGTGCGGGTATGGGCCGCGTCTGCCCCTCCTGGCGATCTCGCCGTTCGCCAGGCGAAACTACGTGGCGCACACGGTGACGGACTTCGCGTCCATCATCCGCTTCATCGAGGACAACTGGCACGTGGGGCGGCTCGGGGATCAGTCCTTCGATGCGATCGCCGGGCCGATTCTCGATCTCTTCGATTTCGGCGACCGGCGCACCGCTGCGTTGTTCCTCGCTCCCGACACCGGAGAGCCCGTCCCCGGGCGCTGAGCGGGGGCGCGGCCTTCGACGAACCGGGAGTCCCGATCTCCGCCCGGGGAGCGTCAGGGAGCGTCGGTCTCGACCTCGTACCACAGCGTGTGGTACTGCGGCCCGATCTCCACGATTGCGCGGCCCGGCTCGAGGTCCACGGGTACCGGTTCCCTCCGCTGGCCTCGCTCGTCGAGCGCCCAGACCCGCACGCGCCCGCGGTTCGCGGCCACGGTGATGCGCGCGGGCACGCCCTCCGCCAGCACGGGAGGATCTCCCCAGTGTCTGCCGAGCGTGACCGAGACGCCGTCGGGGGGCGGCGCGGCGCCCACGGGACGGTCCGGGTAGATGGTCCATTGCGGGTCGGTGTTCTGAGAGTACCCCAGCGCGACGATGATTATGCGCCGCGCCCGATCCAGTGGTGCCGATCCGTCCATCGCCGTCACTGCCCACACCCCAAACCCGTGTTGGGCCGTGGGACCCGGTTGTAACGTGACCGGACCGAGTGGAAACGCGCTCCCGCCGCCGAATCCGATCACCGCCTTCGTGCGCGGCGTGTCGACCGTCACGATCCCTCGTCCTTCTCCCCGCGCCGCCCATACGAGTTGACCGGTGTCGCTCACGGCGCGCCCGTTCTCCGGGCGCGGTTCCGCTGGCGGCGGAGGCGCGCCGCTCGCGACGGCGACCCGGTGACGAAGCGGCAGAAGTTCCGCCCCCAGGCCGATGGCCTCGTGCGC
>DASQGM010000246.1:0-4515 GCA_035632615.1 bacterium
ATCCACGTCACGGCACGATGAACGCGGGAGTCGCGGGACGCGCCACCGCTCCGCGGCTCCCGCTGCGGCGGGTCGCCGCCGGGTCCTTCCGGGTGTTACGGAGGACGCCGCGGGCCCAACTCCGCGGCCGAGCGGAGCGCGCGGACCATCTGGGCCAGTCCCTGCTGTGCGTCGTCCGGGATGTTGCCGGCGAACGGCAGGAGGATGCCCTGGAACACCTCGTGGGCGTTCAGCCGGACCCGGTCCGGGGCGACCGACTCGATTGAGAACGTCAACGTGCGCTGCAGGTTGTGGGAGAGCATCCATCCGCCCCAGCTCAACTCTTGATCGGGCTTCACGCTGAGCACCGTCTCCTCGATCACGACGGTTTGGCCGCCGTTGTGCAGCGTGAGCTCGAGTTGCGCCCCCTCCCTGAGCTCGCCCTTCGCCGGCGAGATGTACGGGTTCCACACCGCGTAGCCGGGCAGGTCTGCGAGGAGGCTCCATACCTTGTCCGCGGAGGCGTTGATCACGACATCGGACTGGGCTTCGCGGTGTGTGCTGAGGTTGGGGAGGTTGAAAATCTGCGCCAGGACCACGAGCGTCGCCGCGATCCCGGCGTAGAGTCTCACCGTGCGCGCTCCCGGCCGCAAGACCGCGGCCCGCGGTCTGCCGTCCTCATGGCTCCACTATACCACTCTCACCCACGACCGCCGTCGGCGCGCGGCCGCCGGGGTTCCAGGAGAGCCCGCCTGCGGGACGGAACCGTACTCACACCCTCCGTTCCAGAGGTCGAGGTGCGCCATGGCATGGTCGGATGTGCCGATCGGTGACCGGGCTCCGGAGATCATCAACGCGGTCGTCGAAATCCCGAAAGGGTCGAGCAACAAGTACGAGTACGACGAGATGCTGGACGTCATCCGGCTCGATCGCGTGCTGTTCTCGTCGGTGTACTATCCGACGGATTACGGGTTCATTCCCGAAACACGGTCGCCCGACGGCGACCATCTGGACGTCATGGTGCTGATCTCTCAGCCCACGTTTCCGGGATGTGTCCTCGAAGTTGCGCCCGTTGGGATCCTGGACATGCGTGATGAGGCCGGTCGCGACTGGAAGATCATCGGGGCCGCGGTGGGGGACATGCGGGTGGCATCGATTCGCGCGATCGACGATGTGAACGACCACACGCGGCGCGAGATCGAGCAGTTCTTCGAGACCTACAAGAACCTCGAGGGCAAGTCGGTGACGGTGACGGGATGGCTCGGCCGGGACGAAGCCTACCGCGTCGTCTCCGAGGCGCGAGAGCGTTTCCGCTCCGGAGGCGCACGCCGCTAGACCGGCGGCGGCCGGGTGCCGGCCGGCTATCCGTTGAGGCCGATGTTGGCCTTGGGGTCCAGGAAGTTTGCGACGGCCTCGCCGAACAGATTGAACGCCAGTACCGCGAGCATGATCACGAGCCCCGGCAGCACCGATTCCCACGGCGCCATCAGCAGCGACTGCCGGCCCTCGTTGATGATCGCGCCCCACGTCGGGGTGGGCGGCCGGACGCCGAGCCCGAGGTAGTCGAGCCCCGCCTCGATCAGGATCGCGACGGGGATCGAAAACGTCCCGTAGACCGTCAGCACCTGGAAGAGGTTTGGCAGGATGTGACGCAGCATCACCCGGCCCAGCCCGGCGCCGCTCGCCCGCGCCGCCGAGACGAACTCCATCTCCCTGAGCGATAGCGTGGACGCGTGCGTGATTCTGGCGAATCGGGGCACGTAAGCGATCCCGACGGCAAGCATGACGTTCTGCACGCCTTGGCCGAAGAACGCGAGGATCAGGATCGCGAGCAGGATGAACGGAAACGCCAGCGCCACGTCGATGCAGCGCATGATCGCCTGTTCCCCGCGCCGCCCGCTGATCCCGGCCAGCATGCCGAGCAACGTGCCGCCGGCGGCGCCGATCGCGACCGCGAGCACGCCGACCAGGAGCGAGAGGCGCGTCCCGTAGATGACGCGCGATAGGATGTCACGGCCGAACAGGTCCGTGCCGAACGGATGTTGCCACGTTGGCGCGCGGAAGGACGCCGACGCCGAAATGATCGACGGGCCGTAGGGCGCGAGCAGCGGTGCGAATACCGCGACGACGACGAGGAGCCCGATGAACACGAGCGACAGCAACGCGGGGATGTTGCGCCGGAGAGCCCGCCCGAATCCGCGCCACCGGGACCTGACCGCGGGGGCGGTGGAGGTGGACGCGACGGACCGCAGGGCGTGTGCCACGGCGCGCGGCTACCGGTACTGGATACGCGGATCCACGACCGCGTAGCATAGGTCGGTGACGAGATTCATGACCACGAAGGAGATGGCGAGGACGATTACGCAGGCTTGGACCTGCACATAGTCCCGGCCTGTGACCGAATTCACGAGCAAGCTCCCGATCCCGGGACGCGCGAACACGGTCTCGATCACGACCGTGCCGCCGACGAGCTCGCCGACCGCGATCCCGAGGATGCTGAGCACGGGTAGCATCGCGTTCCGCAGCGCGTGCCGGAACACCACCGCGCTTCGCGCGAGTCCCTTGGCGCGCGCCGTCCGGACGTAGTCGTCTCGAAGGACCGACAGGAGGGTGGTCCGTGTGATTCGCGTCAGGTAGGCGAGGAGCCCGGCCGACAACGCGATCGCTGGGAGGATCGCGTGCGCGATGATCGAGCCCGGTTGGGCAAACGTGCCCGCGCCGATCGACGGTAACCCGAGTCTGCCTGAGAAGACGATGAGCAGCACGATGCCAACGAGGAAGTTGGGCGCGGAAACCAGGAGCAAGGACAGGACGAGCGAGAGGCGGTCCACAGACGTCTCGCTCCGCACGGCGGCCGTCACCCCGAGCGGGATGCCGATCCCAACGGCGATCGCCAGCGCCGCGACGCCCAGGACGATGGTGTACGGTAGCAGGCTGAGGATCTGGTACGCGGCGGGCGCCCCGGTGAGGAACGAGGTGCCGAAGTCGCCGGCGGCGACGTTCCGGAGGTAGAGCGCGTACTGGACGAGGAGGGGTTGATCAAGCCCCCACATGTGTCGGAGCGCGGCCTCCCGGTCGCTCGTCGCAAACGGACCGAGCAGCACCGCCGCGGGATCGCCCGGGAGGAGGTGGATGACGAGAAACACGCTGGTGACCACCCCCCAGATCAGCGGGATGATCAGTAGGACCCGGCGGACAAGGTATGGGCGCATCGAGATGAATGTGAAGATTCGATGGGCGCCGGCGTTCCGGGAATCCGCGCGCCGCCCGTGAGATTCGACGTCCCGGGCCTGCGCGTCCTTCTGGCGGCTCCGGCAGGACCCGGCGCGCCGTTACGGCGAGATGACCGGGGTGACTTCTGGCGGGACGATCTCGACCCACTGGGGGCCACGGTCGAACGCGATCTCCCTCCCGGCCTGATCGAAGAAGCGGAGGCGGTCGGTGCGGGATGATTTCCGCCACGTGCCCGTGACCGCGACGCCGTCCTCGACGACCCACGCGGGTCCCGAGCCCAGGTCGGAGAACGTCCACGTGTCCTCGCCGATCACCGTGCGCCCGTGGGTCCGCGGGACGACCGCGATCGCAATCGACTTGGCGGTCAGCGCCTGCCCGGTCGCCGCGTCGGTGTCCTCGGTTCCCCCGAGCTGGCGCGCGTAGTCGTTGCTCGTCGGTTGATAGATCCACGACACTGCGTACTCTGGAAGCGAAAAGGCGATCGAGACGCTCTGATTCGCGGGCCGCTGGGCCGGCGGCGCATCATCCTTCCAGTGTGGCGCGGCGAGCGCGACGTCTTCGTCCCAGCCCGGTTGGGTGATCACAGCCCGCAGCGCCTCGGTGGAGGTAAACACGGTGTGCTCGAACGCGACACGGGGCGCGAAGATCCGGTGAAACGCATCGCCGAACCGGAACTCGTTCAGGTCCTTAACCCGGAGCTGCCCGATCAGCGCGAGCGCGTCGGCGTTGCCGCCCACGTGCGCGAGCGCGGCGTCCAACTCGAGGGTGTAGTTCAGGAACTGCGTGCGCGCCGACCGGACGGGGCCGATGCGGGCCGTATCCTTCTCGGCGAAGATCGCCAGATAGCGCGTGATCCCGCCTTCGGTGATGGCCTCGTACACGCGCGACGCCGCAGAAAGGCCCCACTGCGGCCTCGCTTCCGGAAAGTTGTCGATCATGACCGCGACCGGCCGGCGGGCCGCGAGCCCATCGGAGACCGGCTCGCCGTCGATCGGATCGGGAACCAGCGTTTGCGAGGGCTGCGGCCTCGGCGGCAGGCGCGCTTCACGCGCGGGCCGGTGCAACGCTGCGATCCACAGCGACGCCCCGACGATCACAAGCGTCACGCCCGCAAGAACCCAAATTGTACGGTTGGCACCGATGCGCATAATGAACTTACCCAGTCTACTTGAGCGGTGTTCCCATTGACAAGACGAACGCGTGTCCACTGTCGCGGGTCCGCGATCGTCGTTCCGCGGTTCGCGCGAGCCGGTCACGCCGCGGTCGTGATTTTCCCCAATCCTCGTGCGTTTCTCCAAGAGT
>DASQGM010000247.1:0-10296 GCA_035632615.1 bacterium
CCAGCCCAACTCTCCCACGTACGTCACGCGCAGGGCCGTCACCGGAACCTGCCCCACGGTGATCTCGCGCGCCGTCAGGTAGGGGAACGCTTCGTTGGAGACGTCATCGTCGGTGACTTGGCGGAGGATCTCCCGAGCGCGCGGCCCCCACAGCCCAGTACACGTGAGCGTCCCCGTGAGGTCGCGGAGTTGCACCGAGCCGTCGTCGGGGACGTGGCGGCGGATCCATGCCACGTCGTGCGTCCCAAAGGCCGCCCCGGTAATGATCAGGAACCGCTCGTTCGCCAGGCGGGTGATCGTGAGGTCGCACTCGATGCCGCCGCGCTCGTTGAGCATCGAGGTGTAGGTGACCGTCCCCGCGGGCTTGTCCAGGTCGTTGGCGGTGATGGACTGTAGCATGCGCAGGGCGCCGCGCCCCGCGACCTCTATCTTGCTGAACGAGCTGAAGTCGAAGAGACCGGCCGCCTCCCGGGTGGCGAGGTGCTCAACGCCAATGGCGGAAGACCAGAACTTCCGCATCCACCCCCTCGGCTCGTGCCCGCCGTTGGCCCCCCGCTCGTTGGTCGCGTACCAGTTGGGGCGTTCCCATCCGCCCTTCTCGCCGAGGACCCCGCAGAGCGCCACGACGCGGGCGTGTACGGGACTCAACCGGAGGTTGCGCCCGGCCTCGGATTCCTGGAAGGGATAATGGATCTCGTAGTGCCGCGCGTACGCCTCTGTGGTCTTGGCGAGGGCGTAGCGCCGGCTGCGGTATTGGCGGCCGAAGCGGCGGATGTCCATTCGCCAGACGTCGAGGTGAGGCTGTCCTTCCACTATCCACTCGGCCAGGACCTGTCCGATGCCGCCGCCCGCGGCGATGCCGTGGGCGTTGAATCCCGCCGCCACGAAGTACCCGCGGACCTCGGGCGCTTCCCCGAGGATGAACCCGCCGTCGGGCGTGAATGCCTCGGGTCCGTTGATCAGCCTGACGATCTCGGCATCCCGCAGGGCGGGGACGCGGGTCATGGCCAGCCGTCCCAACTGCTCGAACCGGTCCCAGTTCGGCGGGAGCAGGCGGTGTTCAAAGTCGGCTGGAATCCCATCGAGCCCCCAGGCGGCGGGGTCCGGCTCGTATCCGCCGGCCACGAGCCCTCCGACCTCCTCACGGAAGTACACGAGACGGTCTGGGTCGCGGAGCGTGGGGAAGTCGCGGCGAACACCGGGGATCGGTTTCGTGACGATGAACTGGTGCTCCATCGGGATGACCGGCACCACCACGCCAGCCATCGACCCGACCTCGCGCGCCCACATGCCCGCGGCGTTCACGACCACCTCCGTCTGAATCGCGCCGTGGTCGGTCTCCACCGCCCGGACGCGGTCGCCGCGCACGGGAATGCCGAGGACACGCGTCTTTCGGACGATCTCCGCACCGCGGGTTCTGGCGCCCGCCGCCAGGGCTTGCGTCAGCCCGTTGGGATCCACGCGCCCGTCGGTCGGGATCAAGGCCGCGCCGGCGAGCCCGTCGCTCGTCATCACCGGGAACAGGTTCACCGCTTCCTTCGGCGACAACAGCTCCATCGTCAGGCCGTACCCCCGGGCCGCCACGGCCTGGCGCCGGAGTTCTGCCATCCGCTCTTCCGAAGCCAGCCGGAGGCTTCCGACCTGCATCCATCCGGGCTCGACGCCAGTCTCGGCCTCGAGCCGGGCGTAGAGGGCCACGCTGTCCATCATGATCCGTGTCAGGTTGATCGATGAACGCAACTGCCCGACCAGACCGGCGGAGTGCCAGGTCGATCCGCCGGCCGGTTCCCCCTGCTCGACCACGACGATGTCGCGCCATCCCATCGCGGTCAGGTGATACGCGATCGAGCATCCGATCACACCCCCGCCGATGATGACGGCCTGCGCGTGGCTCCGCATGAGCTATGCCATCCCTTCCTGATCGACACTGATCTCCTGATCTGCGTTCCTCTCCCGGGCCCCGCGCCGCGGCTGTCTAGCGTGCGTCATGGGGCACCGGAGCCGCGGCCGCGGCCAGCCACGCGGGCAGACGCGGATCCTCGAGCGCCGCGGTGCAGCGATCGAAGTGCGTCCGCGCGTACGCCCGGAAGTCGTGGTCGAGGGACGAGATCGCCCCCTGCACCAGCGCCCACGTGGCTTCCCGCAGATCCGAGATGATCCTCATCAGTTTCACGCGCGCTACCGCCCCGGCCGGAACACTCCCGAAGTAGGCATGCAGAAGGGTGCGCTCCGCGGCGTCGGAGAGGTGCTGGTTGGCGGCGAAGTTGCCGAGGTCGAAGAAGGGATCGCCCATTCCCGCATACTCCCAGTCGAGGATCCAGAGCCGCTCCCCATCGTCAAGAAAGTTTCCCGCGAGCAGATCGTTGTGGCAGGGCCGCAGCGCGCCGGGCGCTCCCAGGGCACCCTCCAGCAGGTCGGCCTGCGCCAGCATCCATTCGAAACGCTCAGGAAGCGGCACCCCATAGGGAATCGCCGCGGCGAGGTAGTGCCGCACCGCCTCGAACGGCGAAAACGTCCCCGGGAAGGGCGGGCTCCCGTGCGTCCGGCCGAGCGCCTCGACGACGCGGGGGAGCATCTCGGGGCGCCCCAATTCTTGCTCCGTGATGCTGCGCCCCCGGACGAACCGCGTAATGATGATGCCAGTGTCCCGCAGGAATGCCACGACCGCGGGCGCTACGCCGCTCTGGTGCGCGGCCGCAGTACACGCGTGCTCCCGCTCACGGTCGATGCCCAGGAATGCACTGTCCTGGCCCGGGATGCGGACGACATACGTTTCCCCGCCTGCGTCCACGCGGTAGGTCAGGTTGGTGATCCCGCCGCGCAGCGCAACGATGCTCAGATCCGGTACCGACGCCCACCCCATCCGGGCGACGACGTCATCGATCAGCGTGCTCACCCCGCAGGCAGGTTCAACACGCGGTGGGGTTTCTGGGGGCTGCCACGTGATTCCTCCGGTGCATCCGGTCGGAGCGCCCTCAAAACGCCCCGCTCGGATCACGCGCGCGCCACCACGCGTTCGCCCTGCCGGAACGCGGTGACCTCCGGGCACGCACGGCGTGCGCGAGCACACCTTCCAGAGCCCGCGGCCCGCCGGTCTGAAGCTAAGACACACCAGGCCGCTTCATAGATCCGAGAGTCGCTTCTTGTCTGTCGTCCGCCCAAGAGGGTTCTCTTGCGCGTCCATGGAACCCCGGAGCGATCTTTCGCGGACTCGTCGCGACGAGCGCGAGACGCAGCCCAAGGAAGGACGAGATGCGACCGCACGCGGCGCCATCGTGCGTTCATCGTCGGCGGTGACCGCAAGTACGTGAGCGTAAGGGTGCCAGGCGCGCGGGAAGCACCCATCCACGGGGCCATGCCGTCGGGCCGTCATTCAATCCGGGACCGCGATAACGGCCCCGGGGCTGAGAAGGGAGACGCGTCCAAATGACCCAGCCCGCCACAGGCCGGCTGACGCTCGACGAACTTCGCCAGAACGTCGCCAACGGCGAGGTCGATACGGTGATCGCGGCGATGGTGGATATGCAGGGACGGCTCCTGGGGAAGCGGGTCACCGGTGGATTCTTCATCGACAAGGTGGCTGCCGATGGCGCCCACGCCTGTAGCTACCTCCTGGGATGCGACGTCGAGATGGAACCGCTGCCGGGGTACCGGCTCACAAGCTGGGGGACCGGCTACCACGATTTCCATCTCCGCCCCGATCTCTCCACGCTCCGGCGCCTGCCGTGGCTCGAGCGCACCGCGTTGGTGCTGTGCGACGTCTGCGACGACGCCGGCGCGCCGGTACCGGAGTCGCCCCGTCAGATTCTGCAGCACCAAGTGGCTCGCGCCGAGCAGGCCGGCGTGTTGCCGATGGTGGCGTCGGAACTAGAGTTTTACATCTTCCGCGACACCTACGAACGGGCCCGCGAGAAGCACTACCACGACCTGGAGCCGTACGGCCAGTACATCGAGGACTACCACATCCTCCAAGGAACCAAGGAGGAGTGGTTGATCCGGCAGATCCGGAACCACGCCGAGGGGGCGGGCGTGCCGGTGGAGTTCAGCAAGGGAGAATGGGGGCCGGGCCAACACGAGATCAACCTGCGGTACACGACGCCCGTGGAGATGGCGGACCGGCACACGCTCCTCAAGCAAGCGGCCAAGGAGATCGCTGCGGCGAACGGCGTGGCGATCACGTTCATGGCCAAGTGGCGCGCCGACCTCGCGGGCTCTTCCTGCCACCTGCACAGCAGCTTGTGGGACCGGGAGGGCAAGCGAAACTTGTTCTGGGAGGCCGGCCGGCAGCCGTTCGGTATGTCCGAGACGTTTCGCCATTACCTGGGCGGCCAGATCGAGGCCGCGCGTCAACTCGCGTACTTCTTTGCCCCCTACATCAACTCGTACAAGCGATACCTCGCCGGCACGTTCGCGCCGGTGCTCGCGGTGTGGAGCCACGACAACCGCACGTGCGGCTTCAGGGTCGTCGGCGAGAGTCGGAGCCTGCGGATCGAGAATCGCGTCCCCGGGGCCGACATCAACCCGTATCTCGCGCTCGCGGCGACGATCGCCGCGGGGCTGTGGGGCATCGAGCACGCGGTCGAGCCGCCGCCGATGTTCGAGGGGGACGCGTACCACGCGGAAGGGCTCCGCCGTGTCCCGGCGACGCTGCGGGAAGCCGCTGACGAGCTGGCTCAGAGCGCGATCGCGCGCGAGGCGTTCGGCGACCGTGTGGTCGAGCACTACCTCCACACCGCCCAGCTTGAGCAACGGGCGTACGACCGCGCCGTCACCTGCTGGGAGCTGGCCCGGAACTTCGAGCGCATCTAGTCCCGCGCTCTACACGGCACACCCACGAGGAGGCTCGAATGAGGCTGCGTGACAAGGTCGCGCTGATCACCGGCGCCGGGGGCGGCATGGGCCGGCTGGCTGCGCTCACCTTTGCGCGAGAGGGCGCGCAGATCGTCGCCGCCGACGTCTCGGCGAAGGGCGTCAAGGCCACCGCCGCGGAGATCGATCGCGGGGGTGGGCGCGCGATCGCGGTGCAGGCCGACGTCTCCAACGAGGCGCAGGTCCGGGACATGGTGCGGACGGGCATCGACGCGTTCGGACGCCTCGACGTCCTCTATAACAACGCGGGGATCTTCCCCGAACGAGACGGATCGGTGGTGGACATCGAGGAGGCCGTCTGGGATCAGGTCATGGCCGTCAACCTGAAGGGGATCTATTTCTGCTGCAAGCACGGGATCCCCGAGCTGCTGCGGACCGGCGGCGGCTCGATCATCAACGTCGCGTCCTTTGTCGCGCTCGTGGGCTGCAGCGTGCCGCAGGACGCGTACACCGCCAGCAAGGGCGCGGTGATCGCGTTGACCAAATCGCTCGCCGTGCAGTTCGGCCCCAAGCAGATCCGGACGAACGCCATCGCGCCGGGGCCCATCGAGACGCCGCTCCTGATGTCCTGGCTGCTCAACAACCCCGAGGCCAAGCAGCTTCGCCTCAACCGGATCCCGATGGGCCGGTTCGGGCGGGCCGAAGACATCGTCAACCTGGCCCTCTACCTCGCCTCCGACGAGTCCACCTGGGTGAACGGCAGCGTCATGGTCGCGGACGGCGGGATTACGTCGAACTACTTCTAGCGATCTCTCGGGTGCCCGAGCCGCGGGTGCCCCGCGCGGACCTAAGCTCGGTGGGCCGCGGCCCCGCGCGACGGCGGCCGTGTGCTACAATACGCGGTGGGCCGAGACGCCCCCGGAGCAACTCCGGGGGCGTCTTGCCGTTTCTCGGAACCGAGGAGGTGGGGACCGGTGCACGCGCGCGGGGCGACGCCGGACGACGTCGCCGACATCGCTCGCATCTACAACCAGGGGATCGAAGATCGCGTGGCCACGTTTGAGACGCGGCCGCGCTCGCCACAGGATGTCGCGGCGTGGTTCGACGGCACGCACCCCATCGTCGTCGTCGAGGACGGCGGCGAGGTGATCGCGTTCGCGTCGACGTCGACCTACCGGCCGCGGGAGTGCTACGCGGGAATCGCCGAGTTTTCGGTGTACGTCGCGCGCAGCGCGCGCGGCCGGAGGGCGGGACGCGTGGCGATGCACGCGTTGATCGACGAGGCTGAACGCGCGGGGTTCTGGAAGCTCGTGTCCCGCGTGTTCCCCGAGAACACCGCGAGCCTCGCGCTCCTGCGCGCGGTGGGCTTCCGCGAAGTCGGCACGTACGAGAAGCACGCCCGGCTCGACGGCGTCTGGAAGGACGTCGTCATCGTCGAGCGTCTGCTTCCCGGAAACCTGCGCGGCGCCGCCTCGACCTCCCGCCCCTAATCGCGGCGCGCCGGACGCGGACTCCTACGGAATCGCTTGGGTGATCTTGCCCATCTCCTCCTTCGTGAACGCGCGCATGCTGAGCCCCCGCACGTTGCCGAGCTTCCCCAACCCAAGCGCGAGACTGCTGAACACCGCATCGTTCGGCGCCTCGATGATCGCCACGATATCGTGCGGTCCCATGGTCCAGACGAGTTGGTGCACCTTGCAGCCCATCCTCTCAGCGCCCGCCACGAACGCCTCGCCTCGTTTGACGCTGTCCTTCACGTCCCGAGCCCCTTGATCGGTCCAGTTCGCCAGCGTGACGTACAGCGGCATCCCGTCTCCCTCCTTCTCGTTGAACGCGCAGGCCCCAGATGGCGTGCGCCGACGGGGACCTGGACGTCAGGTGCGAAGATCGCCGTCGGAGTTCGCGGCGCGAGGGGCGAGTCCTCCCCGGAGCGCCTCTATTTCGGTCCGTACGCGACGGCCGCGTGGCCGGCGCCGATGTAGACGCGGCCCCCGGCGATCGCCGGCGTAATGAACTGGTGCGCGCCGCCGAGCGCATCCCCGCCGGACGACGCGTACACCTCCGCTCCGGTGAGCCCGCTCAACACGTGGAGCACGCCCTCTCCGCTGTCCACGACCCACACGAGCCCGCCGTCGGCGCCGGCGCTCGACACCGCGGGCGCCCCCGCGTTGCGCATGGACCCGCTGCACCACGCGACGTTGAACCCCGCGCCGGCGCCCAGCTTCAGCGCCACGATCCCACCGGTCCCGCGGCACGGCGCCGGCTGGCTGCCGCGGCCCGGGACCAGCACGAACCGCCCGCCGGCGCCGGCGTCCCAGTACGCGGCCGAGGAAAAGACCTGCGGCCCGCCGCCCTGGCAGGAGCCGAAGATGCAGCGGCTGTAGACGGCCTCGCCGGTGATGCCGTTGCCTTTCGAGACACCGCCCATGTTGTCGGCGTTGATCAGATAGGCCACGCCCTGCTTGCCGGCGATGAACACAAGGTGCGGCACCGGGCCCGGCTGGGCCGGCAGCAGAAGCGGGGCCGTCGACCCCAGGTCGGTGTCGCGGTCGTTCAGCGCGACGAAGTTGCTCGGCACGAAGTAGTCCCGGGCCGCGCCGGAGAAGTGCAGCGCCGGCTGGGTGTCGAGCCGGATCACGGCGTTTCCGAAGTCCACCGGCCCCTCCGAATCGCTGTTCCCGGTTGAGGCGTAGAGGCTGCCGGAGGCGTCCACCGCGATGCCCCCGGCGGCCCAGATCGCCCCCATCCGGCCGGTGGGGACGGCGTACGATTGCTGGTGCGCCGGATCGGCCGCTGGCACGCCGACGACCCACCCGTGGTACTGTGCGCAGTCCCCCCAATACCCGCCGAACGGCACGTAGACGACGCCCCGCACCAACGCGAGCGCACCTCGCTGCTGCTGCGTGCCCGGATCGAAACGCCGGCCGCCCGACGGCGGCGGGGCGATCGTCGCCGGCCATCCCGGGCGCATCCGGCCGGTCGCCAGATCGAGCGCCGCCGTCTTGTACACCTTCGTTTGGCCTCCGTCCGGGGTCGTCAGCCCGACGACGTACAACGTCGACGAGGCGCGGTCGACGACCGGCGTGCTGGTGATGCCCACCGGATCGATGTTGCCGCAGGGGAGCGACGCGCGCGACACGGGCGTGCCCAGGGACACGGGACCCCACGCGCCCTTACCGTCGGCGGCGTCGAACGCGTACACCAGGTCGCGCTCGGTCACGACGTAGACCAGGGTCCGCGGGGCGCCGCCGGCCGCGACGCCGGATACCACCAGGGGCTCGGCGTAGATCTCGCCGTCCACGGAGCTGGCCCAGAGTTTCCCGAAGTGCCCGCTGCGGACGGTATCGGGAGTCAACGCCCGCTCGGCCGCGTTCCACCCGGTGCGGGCGAAATCACCGTGGAACGTGAGCACGTCCGCACCCTCGGCGGCCGGCGCGGAAGAGGCATCGGGCGGCCCGGCGAGCGTCAGCGCCGCGAGCAGGAAGATGGCCAAGCACATGGTATGCCACAAGGACCGTGTACTCATACGACACCTCCAGGAGGGTACGGGCACCATGGACCCGCGCGGCTCCGGCATCGCCTGAACCGGCCGGCCGAGGAGGATAACAAGACCAGGGCGATGGCGCGACACACGTTGATCTCCGACACGCATCCGCTGCCCGGGAGGGCGCCGGCCCGCGCTGGGCGCGCGGGTGCAGCGTTCGTCCAGGCGATCGAAGGACTCTGGAACCACGGCGACCTGTTTTCCGGCGCCGCGATCAGCTTCTATGCGCTCTTCTCGCTGCTGCCTCTCGTGATCCTGTTCGCGCTCTTCATCAACGTCGCCTTCCCGCACGCGCACGCCGATCGGATCCTCTCGCGCCTGCTCGGCGGCGCGCAACATCCGGACATTCTGGTGCTCACCGTGCAGGACGCCTACGTGCACCGGGGGTCGCTCGGCTGGCTCGGAAGCCTCACCCTGATTCTGGCCGCCACGGGCGTGTTCGGCGCCATTCAGGTCGCGCTGGACCGGGTGTTCGAGTGTCACGGCCGGTTCCTGCCGGCGCGCCTCGCCGTCGGCGTGCTCATGATGGTGGGCTCACTGGTGATCTTCCTCGGCGTGATGGTCTCCACGGTCCTGACGCTGCGCGTCATCCGGGAGACCGGGCTGGCGCCCCTGCTCGGGATCCCCGTCGATCCCCGCCACGGCGGCGGGCGCGCCGTGCTGACGGTCTTCCCGGCCGTGGCGCAGTTCGGGATCTTTTGGGTCGGCTACCGGTTCCTGCCCAACGTGCCCGTGCGCTGGCGGGAGGCGTGGCCGGGCGCGGTGATCGCCGCCGTGCTCTGGCAGATTACGAGCTACTGTCTCGGCCTGTACATCGGGCGCGTCGCCGACTACACCACGCTCTACCACTCGCTCAGCGTGATCGTCGCGCTCCTCGCGTGGATCTACGCGCTCGCGTGCACCTTCCTGTTCGGCGCCGAGTTCGTCGCCGCGTATGCGCCCAGGCGCCCGATCCCGAGGCGCCTGCGGACGGGAGGAATCCCAATCCCCGGGGAGGGAGATCCGGTGCGCCGGTGAACTACCCAGGCGCGGGCGCGACCACACGCCCGCGCGAGGAGGCCCGCATGCGTATCGCGCTGTGCCAGTTGGTCTCGTCCCCCCACAAGACGGAGAACCTCGAAGCCGCGCGGCTGGCGATTCGAGAGGCCAAGCGAAAGGGCGCCGACGTCGCGCTGCTGCCCGAAGTGTTCATGGCATTCCTCGCGCCCGAGAGCCCCGTCACCACGGCCGAGGTCGCGGAGCCGGCGGACGGGCCGTTCGTGTCCGCGCTCGCCGCGGAGGCCCGCGCCCAACGGCTCTACGTCGGCTGCGGGATCTACGAGACGGCACCGGGAGAGCGCACCCGCGCCCACAACACGACGGTGCTCCTCGGCCCGGACGGGGACCTCCTGTTGAGGTACCGCAAGACGCACCTCTACGACGCGTTCGGCTTCCGGGAGTCCGACCGGATCGTCCCCGGCGCCGAGCCTCCGGGGGTGGTGCGCACCCCACTCGGCACCTTCGGGCTGCTCGTGTGCTACGAGCTGCGGTTCCCCGAGCTGACCCGCATGGTCGCGCTCGCCGGCGCCGACGTCCTGCTGCTCCCCGCCGCGTGGGTGGCCGGAGCGCTCAAGGAGTATCACTGGGTCACCCTGCTCGCCGCCCGCGCGATCGAGAATACGATCTTCGTGGCCGCCGCGGACCAGGTCGGCACCATCTGCGCGGGGCGGAGCCGGCTCGTGGACCCGATGGGCGTCACGCTCGTCGATGCCGGGGAAGAAGCGGGCGTGGTCGTCGGCGAGGTCGATCTCGAGCGGATCGCGAGGGTGCGGGAGAAGCTCCCGGCGCTCCAGCACCGTCGCGAGGCATTGTATGCGCCGCGCGAGGTCTCCGCGCGCCGGTAATCCGCCGGTCACGATCGCACGCTGAGCGCCGCGGGGCCGGCCGCACGAACGTGCGGCCGG
>DASQGM010000248.1:0-6676 GCA_035632615.1 bacterium
GCGGGCTCGCAAGACCAGCGCAGAGGTCTGGATGCTGCGACCCACAGCAGCGGAACTCACCAAAGGCCGAACAGGACGACTCGCAAGACCAGCGCAGAGGTCTGGATGCTGCGACCGTGCAAGTAAGCGTTGCGAGCAGGATCAGCGCCGCAGTCTCTTGGCTTGCTTCACGACCTTCCCGCCGGTCTCATCCCAAATCTTCCCCCACACCCGACCGTACGCTTGGTGCGTTATCCACGCATAAAGCCCAGTCCCTACGACCGCAGCCACGCCCACGACCGCCGCACCCTTCGCGACCGTGGCCGCCGTGCTCGAGGGCGCCGCGGGTTGGTTCTTGTAGACGATGCCGGGCAAGTTATGTGGACCGCCTCCATTGATTCCGATGATCTTGATTCCAGAGAGACCAGGAATTTTGGTAGCTAGATATCCAATACGAGCGTCGAGATCGCTGTGAGGCGTGTTCGTACCGAACGCACGATCGGCATTTTCCCAGACCATACGCATTCCGACGATGTACGAGTAAGCGACCGTTACATCCCATTGCATAACTGCCGCTTGAGCGAGTCGATAAACTGTGTCGATATCCCCAGTATCAAACGTTCCTTGTCGACCTCCGACTCGTAGTGACGGATCGCTATATGGACTAAACCAACACTGTTGCCCCGCAAAACACGTCGGGCAGCTCGGGTTGAGGATCGATGGGAATTGATTCGGATCCGGTGCGTCGCACGGGTGCGTATTCCACGCCTCGAACAATTCGATTGCGCTCTCCGCTTTCGCAACACCTTGACCTGGAAGCTGTCGTTCAAAAAACGCAGATAAGATATTGAACTTGTTAGCAACATCGTTCCATGTAACTAGGGGGCCAGAGCCAAAAGATTCGCCAACCATTCCACGAGTAAATTCGTAGTCGACGAGGGCGTTCGTCATGCTTGTAACAAGCGGATCAGGCGGATCTTGCGGATATGGAACGGTATCGAAGACTTGGATAACAGGTAGTCGTGTGTCTCGATTGTCAGCTGAAGCGTGAGGGACCGATTCGTAGATCGCAATGACAGCACCGATCACAGCGCCGATCGGACCTGCCGATGCGCCAAACACTGCGGTAGCAAGTGCCGCACCTTGCATTGCAGCTCCCACAGCGGTCTCAACTCCCTGAGCGATCTCCTGAGCAACCTCTGGAAGGGCTCCTGCAGCAAAGGACATAGCCGCTGCAAAAATCCCAGCGGTTGAAGGAACGCCTGACGCTGACGCGTTCGATGCGATCGTGTAGCTCTGCTGAAAGAGCTGGTTTCCTCGTTGTACGTAGGCCGCGTAGTCCGTCATGCCCCCGAGCGTATCACACGCCCGGCCAGCCGGACCCCTCGCCGCCACCGTTGCCGTTGGGCTGTCCCGGCGGAAGCGCGCCGACACCGGCCGGCGCCGCCGGCGCCGCCGCGGCCGCACCGTCCATCGCCTTCGCCCCCGAGGCCTTCACGAAGGCCTGCAGGAGGTTCGTCGCGAGCTCCACGCCCTTCTCGACGAGCTGGGGGTTCGCCATCGCTGTCGCCTGCCAGTCGATGGAGCGCGACTCCTTGTTGATGGCCGCGTTGATCGGGCGCCCCCAGAGCGACGCCTCGGGGATCGGGATGGTGTCGAACGGCATCGTCGGCTCCACCGTGGTCGGCGGCGCGCCCACCGTCTCGTCGCTTTCCCCCGCGGCGAAGAGCGTGTCGACCTCGCGCGAGAGGCTCTTGAGCGCACGGACCTGATCGACCAGATCGCGGATCTGGCCGATGGACGACATCGGCGCGGGCGGGGGTGCCGCGAGCGCCGGCGCCGGCGCGAGCCACGACGGGTGCGGTGCGGGTCCAGCCGGAGGCGGCGCCGCCACGCCCGCCGGCGCCGGCTGCCCCGCGCGCGCCAGGTGTTGCACGATCATGTCGAGCGCGCGCGCCTGTTGCTGGTTCTGCTGGATCGTCTGCTGGAGCTGCCCCGAGAAGAACGCGAGCGAGGCCTGCATGCTGGCGATGGTCGGGTCCGCGCTCGGCGCGCCGAACGTCGCCGCGGGAGGAGGCGCCGGGGGCGGGGCCGCGGGCGCGGGGGCCGCCGGCGGCGCGCCTTGTGGAGGGTAGTAGGCTGGCGGTGCCCCGAACGCCGGCACCCCGTACCCTGCGTACTCCGAGGGCAGGTAATGCGGCATGGGCGGCTGCGCCTGCTGCGCGCGTCGCATCGCGATGAGCTCCTCGGGGGCGGGCCGGTTGAGCCGCGCGCGCCCGTAGATCTGGTTGCCCTCGTTGCGCTTGTTGAACCGGATCTCGTACTGCACTGCGCCGCGCGCCGTGGGCATGTGGTAGTGCTGATCGATGTAGTCGATGATGGCCTTCGCGGGAGAGACCTGGCCCCCGCCGAGCACCGAGCCCCCCGTGAACACGCCGAGCGTGTCCGTCGGCGGCGGCTCGATCCGGATGACCATCACGTCGATGTCGTAGGGCGACTTCCCCGTGGCCTTGAGCGCGGCGATCATCTCGGGCCACATGACGGAGACGTCCTTGTCGGACCATGGGCTCACCCCCGGCGCGCGCGCGGGAGGCGCCGCGCCCACGGTGCGCGGCCGCCCGCGCGGCCTCTTGGGAGGCTCGGGGGCAGGCTCGGGCGCCGGCGGCGGGTCCTCCTCGACGTCGTTGTCGTCTTCCGGCTCGAACGCCTCGGCGGCTGCTTCACTCATAGATTCCTCGCGGGGTGTCGGCGATGGGATCGCCTCCCTCTGCATACGCATCGCGCGCTGCGTTCGCCACTGTTTCGACGTGATCTGTGCCATCACCCGGGGCAGGATAGGCAGCCCGGAGCATCGCCGCCAGGAGGGCGCGGTTGCGCCCCTTCACGCAATGGGTCACCGGCTCGCCGGCGTAGCCACACGGCCCCTGCTCGTGCCAGCGTCGGAGCGCCTCGCGCGCCTGCCCCCGGAGCGTCTTAGGCGGCGCGGCGGCGTACGGGGGTCCCATGAGCTGCCATACGCCGATTTCCCCCATCTTTCCTACAGCCTGGGGAGAATACCCGCTCTCGTAGAAACCGATGGCCGCGAGGACCGCGGCGTCGTCCGGGGTGCGCGCTTCGTGCGCAATGACCCACGCGACCGCGGCGTAGGTGTGCAGTCGCCGTACGTCGTTCGCCCGGGGCGGCAGAAGCACGAGCATCAGGGAGAGGACCCACGCCCACATGGGGCGCGAGCCTAGGCGATGACGGGGGCGGCGGCAAACACCGGCATCGCGAGGTACCGCTCCATTTGCGCCTTGATCAGATTCCAGAAGGGGGCCCGCTGGTCCCCGCTGTCCGGGAAGAACGTCTTGAACCGAGGCCGGATCTCGACCAGGGGGTTGACGTACCGCTGGCCGGGCGAGAGGAGCACGAGGTCGCCGACCTCGAGCGCCGCCGTCGCGATGGCCGGCGTCAACGGCGCGCCCCCGCCCGAGAACACGAGCTGAGGCACGGACACGTAGCCCTTACCCTTAGAGACGAGCGTGAGGATGGTCACCGACCCCGCGATCTCGTTGGCGGTCACGACCGCCGGCGTCCCGCCGGGGCTCAGGCCGCCCACGACCGTCACGGTCGGTGGGCTCGTATAGCCGGTCCCGCCGTCCACCAGGGTCAGGCTCGCGACGTCGAGCTCGGCGATCGCCTGCGCGCCGAAGCCGAAGGAGTCGTTCCGGAAGCCGCCGCCGGGGGGCGGAGGCAGCACGGGCGGGCTGTCGGTAATGATGACCGTGGGCGGCGCGGTGTAGCCGGTCCCGTGCGCCGTCAGCGTGAGGCTCTCGATCGGGGAACCCGTGGGGTTGCCCGGGAACCGCGTGGCCGTCGCCGTCGCCGCGGCCACGGGGAGAAGCCCTAGCACGATCGTCCGCACGGCCGTGCCGGTCAGCCCGTCGCTGATCACGCGCAGGCCGTACAGATCGAGGATGTCTTGGGGCAGCGGAACCGCGGACATTTGCGTCCCCAGGAACGCGGGGGTGACCGCGGCAGAAGTCGCGGTGTACACGAGGGTCGCGGTCGACGTCGGCATGGGCCCTAGCCTAGCACTTCGAAGTCGCGCTTGTCGTGCAGGTAGTAGGGGCAGCGACCCCCGGGATCGGGGATGTAGACGTGCGGCTCGCGCGGGCAGGCGCGCACGTATCGGCCGTCGCCTCCCCCGTTCCAGACCACGCATTCCCGGTCGCCCTGGTGGTGCACGATGCCCTCGACGTACCGGCCCTGCGCACGGTCCAGCCACAAGCGCACGTACGCGCCGGCGAGCGCCGTCAGGTCCACAGCTCAGAACGTCGCGGGCGTGGGGACCGCGGGCGCGGTCGGCGGCGTGAAGCCGCCGTTCACCGTCGGCTCGGACGTCTCGGGGGTGTCGTCGTCGAGGTCCTCAGGATCGACCCCGAGGAGGAGGTAGAGCTCCTTCTCGAGCTCCTCCATCGCCACGGGCCCGGTCATCTCTTCGTGAACGAGCGGGATCGACCCCTGGGTGCGCAGCGTGTACCGCGACGGGAAGACCGGCCGTCCCTCGACCTCTTCGACCATGGGCCACGCGTAGACGCGCACAGCGTCGTCGACCTGGAACATGGCAATGATCTTCATGTGGGGCTTGCCCGGAACCGGGTTGAACCGAACCCATTCGACCATGCGCCCATCGTTCGTGCGTACCACCACAGTGGTCACCGCCGGGACCTCGTTGAAGTCCTCGAGCCCCGCTTCCTTTGCGGCGGTCTGGAGGATGGCCTCCACGCGGGACAGCTTCGGCGGTTGCGGCGGCGTGGCGGGAGTCGGTGCGCTCTGGGTCATGGCGCGAGAACCTAACCCTCCGGATCGGGCTCCGCAACGGGATGACGGTGGAGATTCTCGCAAATCCGCCAGCCGGTCTCTTCGCTGGGTACGGTCGCTGCCCCGCACGTGGGGCACGGCCACGGGTCCGGCGGGGGCGCGGGCTCGGTGGGCGTGTCGGGGGCGACGTCGAACGAGGTCTGGATCCGGGTCATGCCTTGCGCAGCTTGTTCTCGCGGATCGAAAAGTATTCGCCCTTGCCCACCACCAGGTGGTCGAGAAACGTGATCTCCTGGTGAAAGAGCTTCGTCGCCTTCTCGACGTTCTTCGTCAGCGCGCGGTCGGCCTCGCTCGGCTTCGCGTGCCCCGACGGGTGGCAATGGCTGAAAAAGTAGCTCTTCGCGCCCGCGGCGAGCACCGGCCGGAGGATGTCCGTCGTATCGACGGCGACGCGCGCGCGCTGCCCACGCGCGACTTCCACCATGCCGAGGTAGCGAAAGTGCACGTTGAGGAGGACGACGACCACGACCTCCTGGTCACAGCTCTCCATGTAGGGCGCGATGAGCGCGTAGGCCTTCGCCGGCGTGTCGATGGCGCCGAGCTTCTTCGCGACCGTCTGGCACTGCGCATGGCGCGCGGGGTCTACGGCAAGCTGGATGTCGGGGGTGCAGCACGCCTTGCTGCGACGGGTACGCTTCGCCGGCGCGGGGACGTCGGGGATCACCGCGGCCGCCGCGGCAACGACGACGGTGTCCTCCTTCGCGGGCGCGGGCGCGGACTCCCCCAGCGCCGAGACGTCGAGCTCCCCCTCGCTCGCTTTCTGCACGTGCTGCCCCGTCGCGAGCCGAAACTCGAGCTCGTACGGCCCCATGCCCTCCTGCTGCAGCTTGCGCGCGAGCCCCGGTGGATCGGCGTACCCCGCCCGGAGAAGCATCGCCTCCATCTCCGTGCGTTCCTTCCGCTTCCAGGGAGGCTCGTCGAAACGCTCGTAGAGGACGGTGGCGGTCGTCATGCCCCCTAGTCTACTGGACGACTTCCCTAGTGGCCCAGCGAATCTTCTCACGCTGCCGGCGCGCCTCCGATCGGCCCTTCACCAGGTTCATCACGCTGGTATGATCACGGTGCAGAAAGTCACCGATGGCCGGGTAGCTCCACCCGATCTCGCGAAGCTTGTGGCTGATCTCCCGGCGCGCGGCGGTGAGGTGCCGCTGGCGGAGACGCGAGCCGAGTACATCGTTGACCTTCACGCCGTGCCGGAGCGCGACAGCACGCGCGATCTCCATGGCACTCGTTGGCGATGACACGGACTCCTCAAGCGCTGCGCGCACGAAGTGGCTCTCGTCAAATTCAGCTACTCCCATGGGCCACCTCCGCCTGCTCCGCCTGCATCTCCTGATCGATCGCCCGGTTGAGCGTCCCCAGCGCCGTGCGTACGGCCTGCGCGCGCGCCGTGCGCGTAGCATCGTCGGCGCCCGACCGGAACGCCACGAGCTGCGCGCGCACCGCGGCGCGGTACTCCGCGAGCGCCGCGTCGACGGGGAGCACGCGCGTGGCCCATGCGGCGGTTTGCGCCGCGGCTTCGCGGTCCATCACCGCACCGACAGGATGGACTTGTCCGCACGGGGGAGTGCGCGGGCGAGCTGGATGTCGTCGGCCTGCCAGCCCAGTTGCCGGAGCACTGTGGTGGCGATGCGGAAGATGAGCTTGCCGTCGGGGCCGCGCACCTCGAGCGCCTGGAGACCTGTATGGTAGAAGAAGATCACGACGCCCTCGCGAGCGCGCGGTAGATGGACGACTTCGCCACGCGGTACGCGCGCGCAAGCGTCCGCACAGAGACTCCCTGGGTGTGCAGATCGCGGATCACCTTCGCGTCCGCCTCGGGCAGCTTCGGGTA
>DASQGM010000249.1:0-2007 GCA_035632615.1 bacterium
GAGCGATCGCAAGGCTCCGGTGACGTTCGTCAACCTGCGCGCCAGCGTCGTGGGCGTGACGGCCAAGGTCTCGCGGCTGCAGCCGCCGGCGAAGCGCGGCGCCGCGCGTGCGGCGGAGACGCGCCCCGTGTTCATCGACGGGCGGATGCGGGACGCCGCCGTCGTCCAGCGCGCGGCGCTCGGCCGGGACGGGTGGGTCGCGGGCCCCGCGGTCGTCGAGCAGTACGACACGACGACGTTTGTGCCGCCCGGCTACCGCGTGCGCGCCGACGCGTTCGGGAATCTCGTCGGGGAGGCCGTGTGATGGCGATGGACCCGGTCTTCCTGGAGATCTTCAAGAACCGGATTCAGGCGATCTCCGAGGAGATGGCCAACGTCGTGCTGCGCACGGGGTTCACCGTCTTCGTGAAGGAGACGGCGGACTTCGGGACGTTCTTGCTCTCGCCGGCCGGCGAGACGTTCGGGTCCCCGGTGGTGACCGGCGTCAACCTGTCGCTTGCGATCCCCGGCGAGGGCGTCGTCGGCGCCGTTTCCGAGTGGCACGAGGGCGACATCGTCATCACCAACGATCCTTACGCCACGTCGGGCCTCTCCACCCATCTGGCGGACGTGTGGCTGGTCAAGCCGATCTTCGCGGAGGGGCGGATCATCGCGTTCGGGTGCTGCTTCGTGCACTCCTCGGACGTCGGCGGCAAGGTGCCCGGCAGCATCTCGCCGACGAGCTACGACATCTTTCAGGAGGGCGTGCGGATCGCGCCCGTCAAGCTGTACGAGCGTGGGACGCTGAACGAGCAGATCCTGCGCGTGTTCCTCGACAACTGCCGCATCCCGGACCAGAACTGGGGCGACCTGCGGGCGCTCATGGCGTCGTTGCACACCGGGGAGCGCCGTCTCCACGAGCTGGTCGCCCGCTACGGCGTGACGCAGGTCGAGCAGGGGATCGAGGGCCTCCTGGCCTACGCGGAACACCAGGTCCGGGCGATGATCCGCGAGATCCCCGACGGGGAGTACGCGTTCTGGGACTATCTCGAGGGCGGTCCGGGCGGGTACCCGATCCGTCTCAGGTGCCGCCTGGTCGTGACCGGCGACGAGATCTTGATGGACTTCGAGGGGACCGATCCCCAGGTCCGCGCGGCGTTCAACCTGCCGTCGTGCAACAAGAAGGGCCACTACATGCTCGTGCCGACGCTCGTGCGGTACTTCCGGACCCTCGACCCGGCGTGTCCCTGGAACAGCGGCATGGTCAGGCCGGTCAGCAACCGCGCGCCGGCCGGCAGCGTGCTCAACCCGGAGCCGCCGGCCGCCTGCGGCGTGCGCGCCGCGACGTTCATCCGCCTCATGGACGTGGTCATCGGCGCGCTCAGCCAGGCGCAGCCCGACCGGCTTCCGGCGGCCGGTGCCGGGCAGGCGTGCATCGTGCTGCTCGCGATGGACGACGTCCGGACCGGCCGGCACCAGGTCGGCGTGGTCCAGCCGATCTGCGGCGGCTCCGGCGCCCGTCCGATGCGCGACGGGATCGACGGCATGGACTTCTCGGTCGGGTATCTCCGCAACGTTCCCGCCGAGACGCTGGAGACCGACATGCCGATCCTGATCGAGCGCTACGGGCTCCGCCCGGACTCCGGCGGCGCCGGGCGGTACCGCGGGGGAAGCGGCATCGAGCTCACGGTGCGCGTGTTCTCGCCGGACACCGTGATGACCGCCCGCGGCATGGAGCGGATGCGCTTTCGCCCGTGGGGCCGGCTCGGCGGATCGCCCGGCGCGAACGGCACCGCGGTGAAGAACCTCCACGCCCCGGACGAGACGCCGACCGGCCGGATCGACGAGCTGTTGCTGCAGCCGGGCGACGCGGTGACGTTTTTGTCGCAGGGCGGCGGGGGCTACGGCGATCCCTACGAGCGGGACGTCGAGCTCGTCCGGTCCGACGTGCGGCGCGGCTTGGTGTCGGCGGAGGCGGCGCGGACGCAGTACGGCGTCGTCATTGCGGACGGGCGTGTCGACGTCGCC
>DASQGM010000250.1:0-4434 GCA_035632615.1 bacterium
CCCCCGGCTCACGAAGTACTGCCCCCCGCCGGCCATCGGGTACGAGGAGGCGAGCTCGGTGTACGCGAGCCCGATCATCACGTAGACGAGCCCGGCCGCGGCGAACGCGAGGGGCGCGGCGCCCATCGTTGCCGCGATCACGATACCGAGCGCCGCGTAGATGTCCGCGCCGACGTCGGCGAAGCCCCACATGAACGAGCCCCACACCGACACGTCCCGGCGGAGGTGCGGCTCGGCAGCGAGATGGGTCTGGGCGGGCGACGTGCCGGCCACGTCAGTCACGGGGCTCCTCCCGAACGGGGGACGCGCAAGCCACGGGCCGGGACCCCCGCATCACGGTGCGGTCGCGGCGGCGGGTGGCGTGGGGCGGCGGTTGAACCGACTCATCGCCGCCTCGAGCCCCTCGCGGGCCACGGCGACCACCGCCTCGACCGCGCGGGAGACCGCCTCCTCGATCTGCGGCCGCTCGCCGGAGAGGAACCGCTCCAGCACGAACTCCGCGGGGTCGATCCCGACCGGGGGCCGGCCGATGCCGATCCGCAGCCGCGGAAACGCGCCCGTCCCGATCTCGTCGATGATCGACCGGATGCCGTTGTGGCCCCCCGCGCCGTTTCCGGGACGAAGGCGCAGGTGCCCGAGGGGCAGATCGAGGTCGTCGTGTACGATCAGCAGGTCCGCGGGCCGGCGGCGGCGGCGGTGGAGCAGGTCGCGAACGGCCACCCCGCTCTCGTTCATAAACGTCTCCGGGATCGCGAGCGTCACCGTCGTGGTGCCGATGCGCGGCCGGCCGGCCCGGGCCCAGCCGTCCTCGGCCAGCCGCACGCCGGACTCCGCGGCCAGCCGCTCGACGACGGCGCGCCCAAGGTTGTGGCGTGTCCCGCGGTACCGGGGCCCCGGGTTGCCGAGGCCGACGACGAGGATCATCTCACAAGCGCGAAGGGCGCGGCACAGGCCCACGCCCTTCCCAACCGACGTCGCATACACACGGCCACGATGCTCCGGCTGCGGCTACTCCTTCTTCTCGGCCTTGGCCGGCTTGGCCTCGGCTCCGGGGGCCACCTCGCCCTCGGCCACCGCGGCACGCCCGACCAGCTCCGGCTCGGCCGCGACCTCGCCCTCGGCCACCGCGGGCGCTTCCTCGACTTCCTCCTTGGGCGCCACGACGGCCACGAGCACCTCTTCGGGCGCGGTCAGGACTTCGATCCCCTCCGCCACTACAATGTCGCGGACATGGAGGGCATCGCCGACACCGAGGGCGGCCACGCTGACCGCGATCCGATCGGGAATCTGCGTCGGCAGACAGCGGACGGCGACCTCGCGCCGGTGGGACTCGAGGATCCCGCCGCCTGAGGCCACACCCTCGGGCGTCCCGACAAACACGACCGGGACGTCGACCTCCAGCGCCTCGGTCATGCTGATCTGGTGAAGATCCACGTGCAGGATCTCGCGGCGGAGGTAATCGCGCTGGACCTCGGTGATCATCACGGTGTCGGACAGTTCCTCGCCGTCGCGCGCGATCCGAAGATCGATCAGCACGTTCCGGCCGGTCGCGAGCGCGCCGAGCACATCCTTGCGTCCCAGCGAAAGCGGCAACGGCTCACGCGTCCGCCCGTACAGGATCGCGGGGACAAACCCGTCCTGCCTGATCTTCTTGACCGCGTTCTTACCCACCGCCGAGCGCGTCACCGCGCCGAGGCTGATCCGTTCCATGCCTGAGCCCTCCTGGTTCCTGACCCCCGCCCCGGGGTGCCACGCCCGAACACACGATCGCACGCGCGGGAATTCCTACGACGGCCCATTATAACACCCCCGAGGGAGGCAGACAACGGGACGCCCGCGGCTGGCACGGCCATCAGCTCGCGGGCGACGGCGCCGCGCCCTCGAAATGGACGACCTCCACGGCGGCCTCGCGGAGCATCCGCTCCGCGAGCGCGTCGGGGTACGGCTCGTGGTACACGATGCGGGTGATCCCAGAGTTAACGATCATCTTCGCGCACGTGAGACACGGCTGGTGGGTGGAGTAGATCGTGCCGCCCGCGATCCCTACGCCGTGATACGCGGCCTGGATGATCGCGTTTTGCTCCGCGTGCAGGCACAGGCAGGTATCGAGCGCAGACCCCGGCGCGACGCCGGACCGGCACCGCTCGCACCCGCCGTCGCCGCAGTTCTTCATCCCGCGCGGCGTGTCGTTGTACCCGGTGCTCAGCACCATCCGATCCTTGACGATCACCGCGCCGACGCGCCGGCGCAGACAGGTCGAGCGCGTCGCGGCGAGGCGCGCCAGGCTCATGAAGTACTCGTCCCACGAGGGCCGGGGCGCCATCCGCGATACGCTCGTCAACGCGTGCCGTAGAGTCGGTCCCCGGCGTCGCCGAGGCCGGGAATGATGTAGCCGTGATCGTCGAGGTGCTGGTCCACCGCGGCGGTGTAGATGTCCACGTCCGAGTGCGTGGCGTGCACGCGCTCGATGCCCTCGGGCGCCGCGATCAGCACCATCAACCGGATGGTCCGCGCCCCTTGCTCGCGGAGGAGCCGGATCGACTCCACCGCCGATCCACCGGTCGCCAGCATCGGGTCCACCACCAGCACCTGCCGGGCGTCGATGTCCGCCGGCAGCTTGCAGTAATAGGTGTGGGGATCGAGCGTGGCGGGGTCCCGATAGATGCCGATGTGCCCCACCCGGGCGGTCGGCATCAGCCGCAGCACGCCGGCCTCCATCGCGAGTCCCGCGCGCAAAATGGGAACCACCGCGATCTCCTGGCCGGCGACCGTCGCGCCGCGGGCCACGCCGACCGGGGTCCGGACCTCGACGGCGCGAAGCGGCAGGTCGTTCGTGGCCTCGAACGCCATGAGCATCGCGATCTCCTCAACGAGCTCGCGGAACTCCTTGTGGCCGGTACGCGCGTCTCGCAGGATGGTCAGCTTGTGCTGGATCAGCGGATGGTCAAACACCCGCACCTGGCCCATACGGTCACCCCGCGCTCTGGACGGCGTCCCGCAGGGGATTCGCGTTGCGCGCCTTCACACCCTGGTCACTCACGACGGACCTCAGGTCCTGCGTGCGGGAGGCGCTCCCCGCCCGATCCACGGTGCGCGCCTTCGGAGCGCACGGTCAAACCGCGAGGCTCGTCTACCCCGCGACCTCCACCGGCTCCGGGTAGATCGGAAACGACGCGCACAGCTCGCGCACCTCGCCCCGCACGCGCCCGGTCGTCGCGGCATCGTCCGGCGCGGACAGCACCGTGTCGATCCAGGCGCCGATCGCGCGCATCTCCTGGACCCCCATGCCGCGCGTCGTCATGGCGGGCGTGCCGATCCGGATACCGCTGGTCGTCATCGGCTTCTGCGGATCGAACGGGATCATGTTCTTGTTGACAACGATGTGCGCACCGTCCAGCAGCTGTTCCGCCTTCCGGCCGGTCAGCGCCTTGCTCCGCACGTCGACCAGCACCAGGTGGTTGTCGGTACCGCCCGAGACGACGTGATAGCCGCGTCGCAGCATTTCCTCCGCGAGCGCCCGCGCGTTCTCGACGATCCGCGCGGCATACGCGTGGAACTGTGGGGCGGCGGCCTCCTTGAAGCAGACCGCCTTCGCGGCGACGCAGTGCATTAGCGGGCCGCCTTGGGTCCCCGGGAACACCGCCTTGTCGATCGCCTGGGCATGCTGAGCCCGGCAGAGGATCATGCCGCCGCGGGGGCCGCGCAGCGTCTTGTGCGTGGTCGAGGTGACGACGTCGGCATACCGCACCGGGTCCGGGTGCGCCCCGCCGGCGACAAGCCCGGCGAAGTGCGCCATGTCCACCATCATCAACGCGCCCACCTCGTCGCAGATCGCCCGGATGCGCGGGAAGTCGAACACCCGTGCGTAGGCGGTGGCTCCCGAAACGACGACGCGGGGCCGGTGCTCGCGGGCCAACCGCGCGAGCTCGTCGTAGTCGATCTGCTCGGTGTCCTGGCGAACGCCGTACGGGATCACCCGGTAGAGCTGCCCGGAGAAGTTCACCGGGCTGCCGTGCGTGAGGTGCCCCCCGTGCGCCAGGTTCATCGCCAGGATCGGATCGCCCGGCTTGATCAGCGCGAAGTACGCGGCCATGTTGGCCTGCGCCCCCGCATGGGGTTGGACGTTGGCATGTTCGGCCCCGAACAGGGCCTTGGCCCGGTCGATCGCGAGGCGCTCGGCGATGTCGACGAACTCGCAGCCGCCGTAGTACCGTTTGCCCGGATACCCCTCCGCGTATTTGTTGGTCATCACGCTGCCAAGGGCCTCAAGCACCGCCCGGCTGGCGTAGTTCTCGGAGGCGATTAGGTTCACGTAGAACCGCTGGCGCTCGATGTCCTGGTCGATCGCGGCGGCAATCTCGGGGTCGGTGCGCCGGAGATCCTCCACAACGCGTCCTCCTTCGGGCCGCGCGATCCGCGGCGCGGCCGCTCCTC
>DASQGM010000251.1:0-3345 GCA_035632615.1 bacterium
CGTGCTCTGCGCCGTGCTCGCGCTTACGACCCCCGGAAGGCACCACGCCGGCGCGGCGCGGCGGTCGCGAAGGAGGCGGAACGCTGCCGGGAATGCGATTTCAGGCCGATGCGCTTCGGACGGTGGCGACGCGGATCTTCGTCGCGATCGGGACGCCCGACGATGTCGCCGCCGTCGTTGCGGACACGCTCGTCGAGGCGAACCTGATGGGGCACGACTCGCACGGGGTGCTCCGCGTCCCGCAATACGTCGGCGCGGCGCGGGCGGGCCACCTGGAGGTCGCGGCGCGGCCGAGGCGCGTGGCCGCGCACGGCGCCACGGCACTCGTGAGCGGAGAGTGGGGGTTCGGCCAGCTGACCGGGAGGCTGGCGATGGACGAGGCGGTCCGCCTGGCGGATGAGCACGGCGTGGGGGCCACCGCGGCGATCCGCTGCACCCATCTGGGGCGCGTCGGCGACTACGTGGAGCGGGCCGCCGCCCACGGCTGCGTGGGCATGGTGTGGGTCGGGGGGCTGTATCCGGCCGCGGTGCCGCACGGGGGACGCAGGCGCGCGCTCGGGACCAACCCGATGGCGGTCGGGTTCCCGGTCGCCGGCGACTATCCCGTCGTTCTCGACTTTGCGACGACGACGATCGCGGCCGGAAAGATCGCGGCGGCGCGGGCGGCCAAGACGCCGCTCCCGCCGGGACGCATCGTCGACCGGGACGGTACGCCGGCGACGGATCCGCAGGCATTCTACGACGGGGGCGCGCTGTTGCCGTTCGGAGAGCACAAGGGGTACGCGCTGTCGACGGTGGTGGATCTGTTGGGGCAGGCGCTGACCGGAGCGGACCGCCCTGATTCCTCCCAACGCGGCGACGCACAGCCGGGACAGCGGCGCTCGGGTGCGCTGTTCATCGCAGTCAGCACCGGCGCGTTCCGGCCCGCCGGGGACGCCGCGGCCACCGCGCGGTCCATCGTCGACCGGCTGCGCGCCGTACCTCCGGCGCCCGGGTTCGATTGCGTGCTCACCCCCGGGCAGCCCGAGGCGCTCACGCGCGCGCAGCGGTTGCGGGACGGGATCGAAGTGGCGGAGGCCACGTGGCAGGCGATCCGCGACACCGCGGCGGCTGCGGGTCTGGCCCCCGCCGAGCTCCCCGAGCCGATCGGCTAGGTGCGCACCTAGCCGCAGACGTGCCTGAACACCCGCAGGTAGTTGAGCCCCAGAAGCTTGCGCAGCTCCTCCTCGTTGAAGCCCCGCTTCGCGAGCGCGACGGTCAAGTTCGGCCAGTCGCCGAAGTTCTCGTAGCCCCGGAGCACGTGATCCCCGAGCAACCGGTGTTCCTTCAGCCGGAACCCCGCCCAGTCGAAGGTTGCGGGGTTGTGCCGCGGCATCGAGTCCGGGTACTCGACGAGCGACTCGGTGCCCGGTCCGGGACCCATCTTGTCGGTGCCGATACCCACGTGATCGATCCCGCACACGTCCACGAGGTGCTCCACGTGATCGACGAACGCGTCGAGCGGGACGTCCGCCTTGTCCGAGATGAACCCGGGGATCACGACGACGCCGAAGTACCCGCCGCGGTCGGCGACCGCCTTGGCGAGCTCGTCGGTCTTGCCGCGGTCGTGGTAGCACACCGCCTTGCTTGAGGAGTGGGACACGATCACCGGTGCCGTCGAGATCTTGAGCGCGTCCCAGCCGACCTGCTCACTGCAGTGGCTGACGTCCACGAGAATCCGCGCATCGTTTAGGGCCCGGACCGTCTCCCGGCCGAAGTAGGAGAGCCCGCCCTGGCTCGTCTCGGTGCAGCCGTCGCCCACGAGGTTGCGGAGGTTGTAGGTGAGCTGCACCATCCGCAGCCCGAGGTTGTAGAAGTGCCGGACGCGGTCGAGATCGTCCCCGAACGGGGTGGTGTTCTGGAAGTCGATCACGATCCCACGCTTGCCCTGGCGGTGGACGCGCTCGATCTCGTCGGCGCGCCGGACGATCTCCACCGCCCCGCCGAGCGCGTCGGCGATACCGTAGGCCCGCGCGATCAACTCGTTCGCCCGTTCGAACGCGCCCGTGTACCGGTGGGTGCCCGAGAACGTGCCGCACGCGATGGTGACGCCCGACCGGTCCCACAACCCCAGGTACTGGGCCCGGGCTTCCGGGGATGTGATGATCTCCTCCGCCGTCATCGTCGCCATGCGGGGAGCGATCTCGTCGCGCGCGGCCATCCCCTTGCGCATGCTGTCCTCGAGCGCCTGCTTCATCCGCGGGGTAAACAGCGCGCCGCTCGTGATCGGAGGCTGCTGGGTGTCGATCACAAGGGCGTCGCGGTGAATACGGCGGGCTTCGTCCGGAGTCACGCTCGGTGTGCGCGTTCGAGCCATCGGGTCCCTCCCGTCGTGATGCGCGGCGGCCCCACCCAGGCCGTCCGTGGTCTCCGATGGCTTCTGGGCTGCGTTCCTTGCCTCCTGTGGCAGGCCGGCCGCTCCGGAGCGACCGCGTCTGGGCGCCCACGCGTCAGCGCAGGGCGATCTCCAGCCGGCGGTTGGTCTTGCCTTTGTTCTCCGTCTTTGTGATCGCGAGCGGGCCGATCTCGCCGGTGCGCGCCACGTGCGTGCCGCCGTCGGCCTGGGCGTCGAAGCCCTCGATCTCGATGACGCGCACGGTCTGGATCTCGGGTGGCAGCGAGACGTTCGCGAGCCGTGTGAGATCGGATCGTTCGAACTCCTCGCGCGCGACGAACCGCACCCGGATCGGCCGGTTCTCCGAGATGATCCGGTTCGCCTCCGTCTCGATCGCCGCGATGCGCGCCTTGCTCAGGTCCTCGAGCGCAAAGTCCATCCGCGCCCGATCCGGATAGATCGCGCCGCCGGTGACCAGCGCGCCAAACAGGTGGTAGACGGCGCCGACCAGCACGTGCAAGGCGGAGTGGTGGCGCATGATCGCGTGGCGGCGCTCCCAGTCGATCCGGCCGCGTACCGGGCTCTCGCCTGCGGGCCACGCATCCTCCAGCACACACCAGATCGTTTCCCCGTCCCTGCGCTGTCCGGTCACGCGGGCCAGGCCGTCGCCCCACTCGAGCGTTCCGGTGTCCGGCGGCTGCCCGCCACCTCCCGGATAGAACGCGGTCCGGTCCAGCGAAACGGCGTGACCGTCCACCGCGGTGACCGTCGCGTCGAACTCCCGCGCGTAACTGTCGTGGAGGTACAATAGCTCAGTCATCTCCCGTCCGACCTCGCCGCTCGACATCGCCTCGGTGAACATATACGCCGGCGCCCACCGTGGACGCCTTCCGTGCCCGTCCCCGGCGTGCCGGTGCCGCCGCCACGCTTCCGCGGGTCGCCCGAAAACGCGGCGGGGCCCCCGAAGAGGG
>DASQGM010000252.1:0-4861 GCA_035632615.1 bacterium
TTCTCACCACCCACCGCCGGGAGAATTGGGGGGAGCCCCAGCGTCGCATCTTTCACGCGGTGCGCGACCTGCTCGACCGCTTCGCCGACCTCGAGCTGGTGTTTCCGGTGCACCTCAACCCCATCGTGGGCGATCCCGCCCGGGCCATCCTGGGCACGCATCCGCGGGCGCACCTGTTTCCCCCGTTGGACTATGCGTCGATCGTCCGCAGCATGCAGGCCGCGACCCTCATCCTGACGGATTCCGGGGGTATTCAAGAAGAAGCGCCGGCGCTCGGGCGGCCCGTGCTCGTGCTCCGGGACACGACGGAGCGGCCGGAGGGCATCCATGCCGGCACGGCCAAGCTGGTCGGGACCGATCCCGCCGCGATCCTCGGTGCGGCCTCGGAGCTGCTCGCCGATCGCGCCGCGTACGCCCGCATGGCGCAGGCGCGGAACCCGTACGGGGACGGCCGGGCAGCCGAGCGGATCGTCGCCGTGCTCCGGCGGCACTTCGGGTTCGAGGTGAACATTCCCGCCGAGTTCGCCGTTTGACAGTACGAAGGTGCGGTGCCTATAATTGGCTGATGATGGCGAGGTGGTACGGCGTGACGCGCTGGTGGCAGGTTGGGCTCGTTGGATTGGTCGTCGTTGCACTCGCGGTCGTGCTGCCGGCTGCGGGCGTGGCGCAGAGCCCGGTTGTGGTGCGGGCGGCGATGTCGGGCCAGGTGCTCCCGTTGCGGCTCGCGACCGCCGGCCAGATGGTGAAGCGCGGCGATCCTCTGGTGTTCGTCCAGACGAGGACGAGCCCGACGACGACTGGCGGTGCCGTGCCGGCGGCGGTGGCGACCGTTGATGGACAGGTTACGCAGGTGATGGTCGGCCCGGGCGACTTCGTGAACATCGGCGACGCGGTCGTCGTGATTACGCCACACTGAGTAGCCGGTCGGCAACGGAAACGGGCGGTCCGTGAGGGGCAGCTGTGCCCCTCGTGTTGTTTTTGCGGCGGGTTCTGGTCGCGGCCGCACCCGAAGCTCGCGCGGCGCCTTCGCCGGCGAGGGACGGCGAAGGATGGGGGGGGACAGCGTGCGCAAGGCGTGGATGATCGCCATCATCGCCGCGATGGCTCTCGGGGGAATCGCGTCCCAGGGCCTTGCGCAGGCGCCGGCGGTCCCGCCGACGTTGCCCCTGAGCGCGGTGCGACCCGGGATGACCGGGTACGGTCTGACCGTCATCCACGGGACCGTGATCCAGCGGTTCGATGTGAAGATCCTCGGCATTCTTCACGGCGGCCCGGCAACCAACGACCTTATCCTGTTCCGTGCGGGCGGGCCGCTCATGAAGGAGGCCGGTGGCAACGCCGCCGGGATGAGCGGCAGTCCCATCTACATCGGCGACCGGATGATCGGCGCCTTGAGCTACGGCTATCAATTCCCCGGCCCCGACGCCGACCTCAGCCTCGCCACGCCGATCGACCAAATGCTCAAGGTCTTGGGGAGCGGATCCCCACCGGCGTCGATGTCGGTCCCTCGGGTGTACAGCGCGGACCATCCCGTGGCCACACCGGCCGGACCGGTGACGCGCGTCCTCGTGATGAACTCCGTGGCCGATGCGGCAGCGTACAACGTGCGCCCCCTGCCGGGCATCGCCGCCGTGGCGCCGACCGCCGTGCCGCTGTTCTCGTCCGGGGTCAGTCCCAAGGCGTTCGAGATCCTGTCGAGGGTACTCCGCCGGTACAACGTGGTGCCGCACCAGCGGTACGCGAGCACCCGGACGTTCGCCGCGCCGCCGCTCCAGCCGGGCAGCTCGCTCGGCGTGGAGCTCGTGCGCGGGGACGCCGACGTGGGCGCGATCGGTACGGTGACGTACCGCCGCGGTGACCAAATCCTGGCGTTCGGCCATCCGTTCCTCAACGCCGGCTTGGCCTCGATGCTGCTGTCGACCGCGTACATCGACACGATCGTGCGCGCGCTGGACGAGCCTTTTAAGGAAGGCAGCATCGGCGCGCTGGTGGGGACGGTCGGCCAGGACCGGAGCGTCGGGATCTCCGGGACCGTGGGCAAATTCCCCCGTACGTTCGGCGTCCGCGTGCAGATCCGCGACGCCGACGCGGGCATCTCGCGAACGCTCGGAGCGCAGGTCGTCCGGCGGCCGGATCTCGCCGAGGGGCTCGTGCCGATGGCCGTGTTGAGCCTCGTCCAGCGGGGCCTCGACCGGGTCGCGGGGGGCTCCGCCCAGGTGCGAATCGCGCTGCGCGCCCGGGAGTTCCCCGGTGAAGTCGTCCGCGAGGATCTCGCCTACGACATCGGCGACATCGCGACGGCGTCCGCGCTGGACGTGCCGGCGGCTACGCAACTGCTGTTCGGAAACTTCTTCAGCAGCGTGGATCCGATCGACATGACGGTCAGCGTGACCGTCACGAGCCGTCCGAACACGGCGCTGCTCGTCGCCGCGCACCCGAACACGACGACGGTGCGTCCGGGGGACACGGTGCGGGTGGCCGTGGCGCTGCGCCCGTACGGCGACGGGGACCAGGTCAGCCAGGTCATCCAGTTTGCGGTCCCGCAGAGCTTTCCGTCCGGCCCGGCGTTTCTGCTGGTGGGAACGGCCGGGACCCTGAACAACGCGAACGGCGCGTCGCCCGACGCCCAGTTTCAGGCGCTCGTGCAGCAGGAGGGAACCCCGTCCGGCGCGGCGTCGCTTACTGAAGCGATTGACGAGTTCCAGCACATTGGGAAGAACACCGAGGTGCTGGTCGAACTCGTCCCGGAAGGCGTGCTGACGGCCGTCGGCAACAACGCCAACCCCGGGTTCGACGTGCCGGCCGGCACGTCGATGCCCACCCGGTGGGTCGTCCTCGGCAAGTTCCAGATTCCGGTGACGGTCAGGTAGCCGGAGGCGATGCGCGTGCGGGGCAGCAGGGTGACGCGCGGGATCCCGGCCCGCTGGGCCGTGCTCGCCGTTGCAGCGGCGTTCGCCGCGTCGGCCGCGCCAGTGCCGGCGGTGTCGAGTCAGGGGACGGTCCTGTTCCCCGAGTCCGCGATCCGGATCGGCATGGTCGGGATCGGCAAGACGGTGCTCGTCGGCACCCGGATCTCGGAGTTTCAGGTGCGGATCTTGGGTATATTACGGAATGGGGGACCCGCGGGCGATCTTGTATTGTTCCGCGCGTCCGGTGCGGCCATCTCGAGCGTGGGCGGTCTTGCGGCGGGGATGAGCGGGAGTCCGATTTACCTGGGCGGCCGCCTCGCGGGCGCGTTTAGTTATTCGCTCGAGGGGTCCGATCCGATGGTCGGGCTGTTCACCCCGATCGAGGATATGATGCACGACCTCCCGCACGTCGCGGGCGCTCGGGCGAAGACGGTGGCGATCGCGCCGGTCGACGTCGACGGCCGCACGGTGCGCCGGATCACGGTCGCCGAGTCGGCGGCGCAGGCGCCCAGGCCCGGTGCCGGCACGCTCGTCGCCGTTCCCGCCGCGACGCCGTTGTTCGTGTCCGGGCTCGGCACGCGCGAACAGGAGGCCCTGGCACGGTTCCTCGAGCCGATGGGCGTGATTCCCATGGTCGGTGGATCGCAGGCCGACCTGCCCGTGTCGCTCCCGCTGGAACCGGGCAGCGCGATCGGCGTCGCGCTGATGCGTGGGGACATCGGTCAGTACGCCGTCGGTACGGTGACGTATCGCGACGGCAATCGGATCCTCGCGTTCGGACATCCGTTCACGAACGCGGGGCCGTCGAGTTACCTGCTGACCAACGCATCGATCCTGCAAGTCGTGCGGGGAACCGCGCGGAACATCAAGGTGGGAGCCGCCGGTCCGGTGGTCGGGATCATTTCCGAGGACCGGCCCGCGGCGGTGGCAGGGACGGTCGGCATGCTCCCGCGCGTCTTCGGCGTGCGCGTGCGGGTGATCGACGCGGAGAGCGGGACGGCTCGTCAGTTCACGTTCCAGGTGGTGCCCGACAAGGCGCTGGTGCCGACGCTCGTCACGCTCGGGGCACAAGGAGCGATCGAGCGTGCGCTGAACAGGTCCGGTGCCGGCACGGCCGAGGTGCGGATGGTGCTCCGGGGGCGGGGAATCGACCGGGCGATCGTGCGCGTCAATCGATTCTACAGCGCCAGCGACATCGCCGCGCGGGCGCTGACCGAGGTGCCGGCCGCGATGCGCCTCGTGTTCGACAACGACTTCGCCGACGTGGTACCGACGGACATGGACATGGACGTGCGCGTGACGAGCCATCAGGACACGGCAGTGATCACCGCGGCCGACGTGACAGAACGATCCCTGGCTCCGGGGGACACGATCCACGTGCACGTCACCATCAGGCCGTTTCGGGGGGACGTGACCACCAAGGACGTCGACCTCACCGTTCCGGCCACGTTCGTGCCCGGTCCGTCGCTGCTGGTCGTCCGAGCGGGCGGCGCCGCGGTCGTCGCGCCGGTCGCCGCGGCCGCGCGCCCACCCGACGGCCCGACCCCGGCGCCCGAGGCTGCGAACAGCCTGCCGGATGCGATCACCGCGTTCGAGCAACAGGAGAAGCACACGGACATGGTCGTCGAGTTGATCGGCGGCCGTTCGGTGCCGACCGACTCGGGGACCGGGGCCGATGCGGGCCGGCCGACCTCCACATCGACGACACCGTGGGTCCTGAACGGCCGCATCCAGATTCCGGTCCTGATCACCGGAGGCACACACTGAGCCGGCCGACGCCGGGATCGCCCCGGCCGCCAGACAGGCGCGCGATCCCCCGGTGGGTGTGGGGCGTCATCGCCGCCGCGGTGGTGGTGGCGGTGGGGACCGCGTCCTGGACGTTTCTCGTGTCGAGCGGGTGGCTCGCCGGACAGATCCGGCAGGTCCTGGTGGCGCGCCTCGAAGAGTCGCTC
>DASQGM010000253.1:0-7152 GCA_035632615.1 bacterium
GCGGGCGCCCGCACGGCGGGGGCCCGCGCGAAAGCGACCGCACCCCAGAAGCCGGCGCGCAAGCCCGCGGCCAGGAAACCCGCCGGCGCGAGAGGGGCCTCGGCGAAGCGCCGCAAGCGGTAGCGCTGTCCGACACGGATCTGCGCACCCGGCGATGTCGCCGGGCGACCCTCGCGGCCGTGTCGTTGCGTCTCCTGACACCGGTCTCGGGAGGGGCGTTATGCCGACCTATCATGCGATCGTGCCATACGGACCGGAGGAGCGCCGCCCCTGGACGACGCTGCCGTTTCCCCGGGACGAATACGAGCGGCGCGTCGACGCGGTGCGCTCGCGGCTCGCGGCCGACGGGCTCGCGGCGGTCGTCACATTTTCTGACCGCGGAGACCCCGGTCACGCTCGATACCTCGCGAACTTCGAGGCCGGGCCGGGCGAGACGTGCGTCGTGGTTCCCGCCGACGGCGAGGCGATGCTCACCACCAACTGGTTGATGCACGGCGAGCCGATGCACACGATGATCTGGACAACGTGGCTGCGCGACGTCCGGCCGGCCGACCGCGCGGGGTTCGCGAGAGAGGTCGAGGCGACCGTGGCCGGCCATATCGCCGACCGGTTGCGGGAGGCGGGCGTGCGGCGAGACCGCGTCGGCATCGCCGGCGGCGCGATCCTGCCGCACCACGTGATGGTGGAGCTCGCGGGGCGTCTTCCCGACGTCACGTTCGTGCCGGCGGACGACACCGTCCTTGCGGTGCGCGCGAAGAAGTCCGCCGCCGAGATCGAGATGATGCGGCGTGCCGCCCGAATTTCCGGTCGGATGCACGCTACCGCGCTCGAGACGATCGCGCCTGGTGTCACCGAACGGGCGGTCATGGCCGCGGCACACGCCGCGGGGTTCGCCGCCGGGGCGGACGCGCTCGCGTTCGACAGCGCCGTGGCAAGCGGGCCGCGCGCCGGCCTGAAGCACTGTGCGCCCACGGACCGCGTGATGCAGGCCGGCGACCTGGTGTTCCTCGACATGGGCGCTGTGTACCAAGGGTATTGCGCGGACGTTTCGCGGACGACGGCCGTCGCCCGGCCGACCGACGCGGGGCGCCGGTTTCTCGATACCGGGCTGGCGATGTTCGAGGCGGTGGTGGCGAAGGCCAAGCCCGGCGTGGCCGTGGTGGACCTGATCGCGACCGCGCGCGATGTCGCCGAGCGCGCGGGGTTCGCGGACGACTACATGCCGCGGGGATTCGGGCACGGGCTCGGGTGTTCGTTGTTCGAACAGCCGTCGCTCCGGCCCATCAGCACCGCGGTGCTCGAGCCGGGCCACACGTTTGCGTTGGAGCCGATGCTGATCCGCCTGAACTTCGGCACCGCCTGCATCGAGGAGACCGTGCTGATCACGCCGCAGGGGGCCGAGACGCTGTCGGGGTGTCCGTACCGCGCGTGGTAGCGCCGGCCCCAGGCGCGGACGCGCCCGTACGATCGTCCTGCCATCCTGGGAAACGTCTCGGCGTGCCGAGCGCGGGCCGCGAGCTGATCGCCTACTGCTACCGGCCCGCCGGACGGGGGCCGCATCCGGCACTCGTCATCAACCACGGCAGCGGGCTGGAGCAGGACAGCCATCCGGGCGTGGCGCGGGCGCTCACGGATGCGGGGTATCTGGTGCTGGTCCCGTGGCGACGGGGCTATGGCGGTTCCCCCGGACCGTCCCGGCTCGACGAGGTGACGGCCCCCGTGGGGGCGCCGGAGCACGGCGCGCAGGTCTGCGCCCGGCTGCTCGCGGAATCGGACGACGTGCTCGCCGCGTTGCGGTTCGTGCGTAGCCAGCCGGACGTCGATCCCGGCCGCACCGCGGTGATGGGCGCGTCCTACGGCGGGATCAACTCGCTCCTGGCCGCCGCGCGCGATCCCGGCGTCGGTGCGTGCGTCGCCATCGGCGCCGCGGCAATGTCCTGGGGGCCGGTCCCGGAGCTGCGCGAGGTGCTGGCGCGGTACGTGGAGATGATCCGGTGTCCGGTGCAGCTGCTGCAGGCCGAGAACGACTTCGATCTCCGGCCGTCGGAGGCCCTGGCCGAGCGCGGCCGTGCGCGCGGCGTGACGTGTGAGCGACACGTGCTTCCGCCGTTCGGCGCGACCCACTTGGAGGCACACCGGATCTGGATCTACGCGCCGCACGTCTGGGCGCCGGTGGTGCTGCCGTTTCTCGCGCGTCACCTGAGCACGGCACCCTCCGCGCGGGTCGACCCGAGTGGTTCGCGGAGGAGCGGTGGGAATGCCCCGGATCCCCTTTGATCTGGAGGCCCGGCGGCCGTACCTCGTGCCCGCGTTCAGCGACGCGGAGTACGATCGCCGGCTGGCCGCGGTCCGCGGCGAGATGTCGCGCGAGGGGCTCGACGCGCTCTGCGTGTTCGGAAGCGCGTCGTCGCCGTCCGCCGTTGCGTACCTGACGAACTTCGCGCCGGCGTTCGGCAGCGCGTTCGTGGTGGTCCGCCAGGACGGCGGGGTGACGGTGACCACGGATGCGGTGCTCCACGGCGAGCCGATGCACTCGATGATTTGGATGTGCCGCGTTCCGGACGTGCGGGTCGCGCTCGGCCCGGTCTACGGCGGCGCGGCGGACGATGTCGCCCGGCTCGCCGCCGACTGCCTGGACCCCGGCGCCCGCGTCGGTCTCGTGGGGATGACCTCTGTCCCGCTCCACCTGCACGCGGCGCTCGCGGCGCGTCTACCGGCCCTGTGCCCGGCTGATCACGTGCTCGCGTCCGTGCGTGCGGTGAAGAGCGATGAGGAGATCGCGAAGCTGCGGGGCGCCGGATGGGTCGCCGACGAGGCGATGGCGGCGGCGTTTCGCACGCTGGACGTGGGGGTTGAGGAGACCGCGGTCGCCGCCGCGATCGTGCACCGCATCCACGCGCTCGGCGCGCGGGAGGCGTTCGCGACGTGCGTCGTCGGCGGGGTGCAGGCCGGCCTCAAGCACGGCGTCCCGCGCCGCCGCGCGCTCGAGGACGGGGAGATGGTGTTCCTCGACCTGGGCGCGTCGCGAGACGGGTATCTGTCCGATACCAGCCGGTGCGCCGTCGTCGGGCGGCCGCGGCCGGAGGCGCTCGATCTGCTCCGCGTCGGCCGCGACCTGTACGAGGCGGGGCTCGCCGAGATCCGCCCCGGCGCGATGATCGACGACGTCTCGCGGGCGCTGCTCCGCGTCGTCGCGGGTACCCGGTACGAGCCGTATTACTGCCCCGGGGGGTTCGGCCACGGCATCGGGACCGCGGTGCTCGAGCCGCCGGGCCTGTTCGCCGGGAATATGACGGTGCTGCGCCCGCGCATGGCGGTTGCGTACGAACCGATGGTCGTTGTCGAGGGGCTCGGCACCGCTGTGGTCGAAGATACGCTCCTCATCACCGACGTGGGCTACGAGCGCCTGACGCACTACCCGGTCGTCACCTGGCCGACCTGACCTGACCAGATTTCGGAGGACACCGTGAGCGCGAAGAATCGGCCCGCGATGCCGTACGGGTGGGGGCGGGTGCCGTACACGCCCGAAGACCGCGCGCCGTGGATGAATCTCCCATTTCCCGTCGACGAGTACCGCGACCGGCTGCGGCGCCTCGGGCGCCTGATGCGGCAGGACGGGGTCGACTGCGTCGTCGTGATCGGGAACCGCGCCGACGCGACGAACATCCGCTACCTGACCAACTTCGAGGACTTCTACGGCGGCGACACGATGCTGGTCGTGCCCGCGGACGGCGCGCCGGGGTTCACGACGAACGCGGTGATGCACGGCGAGCCGATGCATTCCGGCATCCAGGACTGCTGGATCGAGGACGTCCGGTGCGCCGCGGCGCCGCGCACCGTGACCGGCAGCGCCAGCCCGGCGACGGTGTACGACCACGTCGAGGACTTCGTCCGCGAACGTGGGTGCGAGCGCGGGGCGATCGGCGTCGTGGGCGACGTGGGCGCCGACCGCGTGGTGGCGTTTCTGCAAGAGACGTTTCCCGCGGCGCGTGTGACCGCGGCGGCGACGATGCTGCGGCAGATGCGCGCGATCAAGAGCCCGCGGGAGATCGACGTGATGCGGAAGGCGTGCCGCCTCGCGGACGAAGCCGCGCGCGCCGCGATGGACGCCGTGCGACCGGGCGTGACCGAGTTCGACCTCGCCGCCGAAGCGTACCGCGCGATGTTCCAGGCCGGCGCGGAACATCCGGGGTTCGCGATCTCGCTGTGCGCCGGCGCGCGCGCGGGGTTTAAGCACATGGCCCCGACCGCGTACCGGGTCCAGGCGGGCGACATGGTGTACATCGACGTCGGCGGCCGCTACATGGGCTACTACAGCGACACGTCCCGCGCGCGCGTCTGCGGCGATCCGACGCCCGAGCAGCGCCGGTTCCTGGAAGCCCAGATCGGCATCGTCGAAGAGGTGATGGGCGCGGCCCGGCCCGGCGCGGTGATCGGGCAGCTCGCCACGATCGCGGAGCGCCTCGCGCACGACGCCGGGTACGGCGACTACCTCTACTTTCGCGGGCACGGCGTCGGGTGCGCGGTGCAGGACCTCCCGGCGTTCGCCCCGGGCAACCCCGCGGCGCTTGAAGCGAACATGGTGTTCGCGTTCGAGCCGATGCTCGTCCGCCGCGGGTTCGGCACCGCGTGCTGGGAAGACGTGTGGCGCGTGACCGCGGGCGGTGTGGAACGGCTGAACGAGTGTCCGGTGCGCTGGTGGTAGCGCCCGGACGGCGGGCGAGGGCTGAGGGTCGAGAGATCGGGGGGTGCGCCGTGGCGATCTGGGACGACGTCGTACCGAAGGCGGAACAGGAGGTCTATGAGCGTGGCGGCTGGGGCGGCCGCGTCGGTTTCGGGCGCCGGCCCGCGCTGATCGTGGTGGACATGTACACCGCGTTCGTCGACCCCGCGTATCCGTTCAGCAGCCCGGACGCGCCCGCGACCGTGCGCGCGATTCGGCCGCTCCTCGCGGCGGCGCGCGAGGCGGGGTGTCCGGTGTTCTTCTCGAAGGCCCGCGCGCGCACGATCCCCGCCGAGCGGGGCCGATGGAAGGTGACCGGGGGCCGGCGTCCCGTGATGGCCAACCCCGAGGCGTACCAGATCGTGCCGGAGCTGCGGCCGCTCCCCACCGAGTCGGTCGTCGTGAAGGCGGCCCCGAGCGCGTTCACGGGCACGGACCTCGCGAGCTACCTGATCTACCATACGGTCGACACGTTGATCGTCACCGGCACGGTGACGAGTGGGTGCGTCCGCGACACTGTGCTCGACGCGTTCAGCCTGAACTTCCGCGTCATCGTCCCAGAAGACGCGGTGTGCGACCGGGGTCCGACGTCGCACAAGGTCGCGTTGTTCGATATCCACATGAAATACGGCGACGTGGTGCCGTCGCCGGAGGTCCTGGCGTATCTGGCCACGGTCCGCAACGGGGAATGCGTGCCGGCCGATGTTCAGCGCGTGTAAACCTACGATGGCGCAGATCGAGCAGGGAGCGCGGCGCCGCGATTCGAAACCGGAGAGGCACTGAAGCACTCTGGAGACAGAGGGGGAGTCGGGATGTTCCGGCGGTTGATGGCAGTGGGGTTGGTGGTGCTCGTCGCGGCGGTGGTCGCCGGCCCGTGGTCGGCCCCGGCACGGGGCCAGGCGCCGGCGGTGTTCCGCACGCCGCTCACCGGCGAGCCACCGACGCTGGATCCGTACAACGCGGTCGACTCGGCGTCCGCGCCGATCGTGTTCCTAATGTATAACACGCTCGTCTCACTCGACAGCAGCGGCCGCCTGCTGCCTCAGGCCGCGAAGAGCTGGGACATCTCCCCGAACGGACTCATCTACACCTTCCACCTGCGGGACGACATGTACTTCCACAGCGGTCGGAAGGTGACGGCGGCGGACTGGAAGTGGTCGTTCGAGCGGATGGGCAGCCCGGCGTTGAAGACGGCGGTGGGCACGTTCGTCGTCACCGGCATCCAGGGGTACGATGCGTTCCAGACGGGCGCGCCCGGGATTGCCGGGATCGTGGCCTCGGACCCCGTCACACTGCAGATCACGCTGAACCCGATGCGCCGCGGCGGGTTCCTCAACCGGCTCGCGTACTACGCGGCGGTGGTCCTGGACAAGGACGTGATCCAGCGCGGCGGCACCGGGTGGTTTACGACGCAGGACGCCGGCACGGGGCCGTTTGTGTTCAAGGAGTGGGCGCACAACGACCACGTGATGCTCACGAGCTTCCCGAAGTTTTACGCGGGCGCGCCGAAGATCGCGGGCGTGAGCGTGCCGATCGTCACGGAGAGCCAGACGCAGCTGTCCGAGTACCTGGCCGGGCAGCTCGACTTCATCCAGGTACCGCTCGGGGACTACCAGCGCATCGCGGCCGATCCCACGCTCAGCAAGCAGCTCGTGGTGTACCCGCGGGCCCAGGTCCTCTTCCTCGGCCTGAACCCCCGCGTCTACGCGCCGTTCAAGGACGTGCGGGTGCGCCGTGCGTTCGCGATGTCGATCGACAAGGTGAAGATCGCCAAGACGGTGTTCTTCGGGTTCTTCATGCCGGCGAACTCGATCGTGCCGCCGGGGATCCCGGGATTCTACACGGGTTACAAGGGGCTTCCGTACGATCCCGCGGGGGCGAAGAAGCTGTTGGACGAAGCGGGGATGACCGGCAAGCTGCCTCCGTTCCAGATCGCGATGAACCCGTTCGGCCCGGTCTCGCAGATGATGGCCGAGCCGGTGGCGGCGATGCTCAAGCAGACCCTCGGCGTGGACGCGCAGCTCCAGAAGACCGAGTTCTCCAACTTCATCGCCAATGAGAACAAGCGGACCGTGTACCAGTCGTTCATGACAGGCTGGTCCGCCGACTACCTCGACTACAGCGACTACCTCGACGTCTTGCTCTACAGCACCTCGCCGATCAACCGACAGAGCTACGAGAGCGCGGACTTCGACAAGTTGGTCGACCAGGCCAACGCGGCGCCGAACGACGCGCAGCGGCTCGCGATCTACCACAAGGCCGAGGCGCTCGCCGTCGAGGACGCGCCGATGGTCCCGATGCTGTTCAGCCAGTTCGCGTACCTGAAGAAGCCCTACGTCCAGGGTCTCCAGACCACGCCGGCCGTCAACGGGTGGCTGCCGTTCAGCGGGGTCCGCATCGTGAAGTAGGGGCTCGGCGGCCCGGGCGCG
>DASQGM010000254.1:0-10953 GCA_035632615.1 bacterium
GTGGGGGGGGGGGCCCGCCGCGGGTGCGGGCCCCCACCGCTGGTCTATTTCCCGATCTGGACGTCGGTCAACACGGGATACCCGGAGAAGTTGTACTTCGTGCCGGTGACGTTGCTGCGCATGACCCACACCGAGTATTCGTCTACCAGGGGGACCGTGACCGCCTGGTCGACGAGCATGCGCTCGATCTGGTCGTAGATCGCCCGCCGCTTCGCGGGGTCGTACGTCTCCTTGCCCTGCTGGAGCAGCTTGTCCACGTCCGCGTTGGAGTAGCATGCCCAGTTGAAGTTGCCGCCGATGTTCGCGGTGGCGAACAGCGCCCACAGCCCGTCCGGATCGGCGCTCCGGAGGAACAGGATCGGGCCGTTCGTCGCGCAGTGATAGTTGTCCTCGTACCACGGCGGTCGCGCCTGGCTCTTGATCCTCGCGTCGACCCCCATGGCCAGGAGCTGGCCCTGCAGCAGTTCGACCTCCGGCAGGTTCCCGGTGCCGTAGTTGATCGAGTTGATCGTGATCGTCAGCGGCTTCCCGTCCTTGACCCGGATGTTGTTGGGGCCCATCTTCCAGCCGTCCTCGTCGAGGATCTGGGCGGCCTTCTTCGGGTCGTACGGGTAGACGCTACACAGCGCCGGGTCCTTGAGCGACTGCTGAGTGAGCGGGGCGCACGCGGTCGTGCCCAGGCCTTTGAAGACCGAGTCCACGATCGCCGCCCGGTTGACGCCGTAGTTGAGCGCCTGCCGCACCTTGAGGTCGTTCGTCGGCGCCATCTTGACGTTCAGGAGCCAGATGCGCGGCGCGCCCGGGTACGGGTTGCGCTCGACGCGCAGGGTCTTCTCCGTCGAGATGTGGGCGAGCGTGGCCCCGGGGAGCGACAGGCCGCTGATCATTTGCGTCTCACCGGACTCGACCGTCGTCACGCGCGTGCCCGCCTCCGTGATGAACTTCCAGACGATCCGCTCCACGTACGCCGGGCCCTGGTGATCCCCCCACGGCGGACGCCGGTTGTAGTCCGCGTTCCGGGTGAGCGTGATGTGATCCTTTGGCGCGTACTCGGAGACGACGAACTGGCCGCTGCCGACCGGCTTGAGGTTGACGTCGCTCCCCTGGGCCTGTGTGGCCTTGGGCGACACCAGCGCCAGGTTACCGCCCGCCACGTAGGCCAGGAACGGTGCGTACGGCGCCTTGAAGTCCACGCGAACGGTGTGATCGTCGATGACGGTGCTGCCCGCGTATCCCGCCAACGCGACGAGCGCGCCGCCCGCCTTGTAGTTCGGGTTGACCACCCGATCGAAGTTCCACTTCACGGCGTCGGCGTTGACCGGCGTCCCATCCGTGAACTTCGCGTCCGTGCGGAGCGTGAACGTGAACGACTTGCCGTCCGGCGAAAGCTTGTAGGCCGTGGCCAGCCACGGCAGGATCTTCCCGTCCAAGCCCTGGTACAGCAAGCTCTCCGTGACGTCCGGGATGATCTGGAACGTCACCGCGGACGGAGACGCTTCTGGATCGAGCGTCGGCGGCTCCTGGTCGAGGCCGACCGTCAGCGTCCCGCCGCCGGACGGCGCCGCGGTCACCATGCCCGTCCAGGCGAGCGCGGCCGCCAGGAGCAGGATTCCGGCGCCCCACCAGGCGCGTCGTGCGACTCGCATCACAACATCCCTCCTCTGCGTGGGAACCTTCGTCAGGCCGCAACGCGTTCGGCAAAAGTCCCCGGACCCCCGAGGCGCCGGCCGACCGGCGCCCGCCGGTGGAGCAGGACTGTTGGTTCGCTCATGCGGTCGGCGCCTCCTGCGGGGGGCGGAACCGCGCCGGACCGTCCCACCGGTCTTTATGGAACGCATGGAATACGGCATGGAGGTCGCTTCTGGTTCCCTGTTGGAGCCCGGCGATCTGCGCGGGCCGGCCAGACGTCGAGGTGGCGGGTGTGCGGCGCGCGGTTCGATCTAGTGCACGGTCGCGCTCCGGCGCGCCGCGGCCAGGCGATACGCTTCCAGGTAGCGCCCTGCGGCCCGTGCCCAGGAGAAGTCCTGGCGCATTCCCCTGGCCTGCAGCCGGCGCCAGACGTCCGCGTCGCGGAACGCGAACACGGCCCGCTTGACGGCATCGAGGAACGCGTCCGGCGTGTACGCATCGAACACGAACCCGTTCGCGATGCCTCCCGCGACCGTCTCGGGCGTTGCGTCCACGATGGTGTCCGCGAGCCCGCCGGTCCGGCGCACGACCGGCACCGTGCCGTACCGAAGACTGTAGAGCTGGTTCAGTCCCGACGGCTCGTAGCGGGACGGCATCAGGTAGACGTCAGATGCGGCTTCGATCAGGTGCGCCAGCGGATCGTCGACCCCGAGGGTCACGGCCGCCCGGCTGGGATACCGCGCGTGGAGGTCCTCCAACAGGGCGTGATACCGGGGTTCGCCGCTACCGAGCAGCGCGAGTTGCGCCCCAAGCCCGAGGATGGCGTCCGCCGCCGCGCCGACGAGGTCCAGGCCCTTTTGATCGACCAGGCGTGCGACCATTCCGAGGAGCGGGGCGGCCCCGCCCGTCTCGAGCCCCTGGGTGTGCTGCAGATGAGCTTTGCACACGGCCTTGCCCGAGAGATTGTCCGGCGTGTACCGGGCGGGAAGCAGCCGGTCCACCGACGGATCCCATACCGCGTAGTCCACGCCGTTGAGGATGCCGAGCAGGTCGTCGCGGCGCTCCCGCAGCACACCGTCGAGGCCACACCCGAACGCGTCGGTTTGGATCTCCTTCGCGTACTGTTCGCTCACCGTGCTGAGCAGGTCGGCGAACAGGAGGCCGCCCTTCAGCACGTTGAGGTTGCCGAAGAACTCCACGCCCTGCGGCGTGAACAGGTCCGGCCCGAGGCCGGTCAGGGGGAGGGCGTCGGCGGCGAACACACCCTGGTACGCGAGATTGTGGATGGTGAGCAGCGTTGCGGTGGCGACAAGCACGGCGTCCCTCGGCTCGACGCGCAACCAGACCGGCAGCAGCGCGGTCTGCCAGTCGTGGCAGTGCAGGACGTCGGGGCTCCACGCGAGGTGGCGGAGCAGCGCCAGCACGCCTCGACCGTACACGGTGAAACGCCGCAGGTTGTCCGGATAGTCGGTGCCGTCCTCCCCGTACAACCCCGGTCGATCGAACGACGCGTCGTCGGCGATCAGATAGACCGGGACCCGGCTGTCCGGCAGGCGGCCCTCGAACAGCCGGACGTCGAGGCGTGAGGGACCCAGCGGGATCTCCGCCGCGCCGATCGAGCGAAACCCGAGCGCGGAACGGTCGATCGCCCGGTACGCGGGAAGCACGACGCGCACGTCACAGCCCGCGTCGGCGAGCGCCCGGACGAGTCCGCCGACGGCGTCGGCCAGGCCGCCGGTCTTCGCGAGCGGGGCGGCCTCCGGCGTGCACACGCACACGCGGAGCGGCCCGCTCACTGGCGTACGTCGAGGGTCCCGTCGGACAGCACGTCTCCGGACGGCGAGACGGCCTGGAGGCGGTATCGGCCGGTCTCCGTCAACGTCACGTCGAGCGAGGCGGAGGCGCCCGGGGCGAGATCATCGGTGTGCGCGAGCGTGTCCGGTCCCTGGACGGCAAACCGGCGCGGCGCGGTCCCGTCGTTGTGGACCTCAAACCGCACGGCGCCGGGTTCGAGCAGCACCACGGACGGGTCGAGCGCGCCGTCGACCAGGCTCATGCGAACCAGACGAGGTTGAGGCGGGGAGCCGGGCGGGCGCCACGCCCCGTGCATGCGGCCGGTGGTGACGAGGGCCAGGAGGACCGACACGAACACCACCGCGCCGCCGACGACGATCGTCCGAGCGCGCCGGCGCCGCATCCCACGCGCACCGGCGCGGCTGTCCACGATGATCCGAACGTCCACGGGCGACGGTGTTCGCCGCGGCGGCGAAACGGTCCTCCCGCGTGTCAGGTTGCTGGGCGGACCCGGGGCGCCGCGGCCACGTCGTGCTCCACCGAGATGTCCTCGGCAGCCGAGTCCCCGAAGATGTCGTCGAGGGCACCGAGAGTTCTTGTGCCCAGCACGGGGCGAGTCAACTGGAGAGGATCAGCATGAGGTCGGTGACGTTGGTGTTTGTCGGGCCGGTCCGGATCAAATCCCCCAGCGCGTCAAAGAACGGGTACGCGTCGTTGTTCGCCAGGTGCGCCGCCGGGTCGAGCCCGAGAGTCCGGGCCCTCGAGAGCGTGGTGCCGTCCGCGACCGCGCCGGCCGCATCCGTCGGGCCGTCCGTGCCGTCGGTTGCGAAGCTGACCACGAGCGTGCCCGGAACGCCGTCGAGGGTGCGGGCCGCGGCGAGCGCCAGCTCCTGGTTGCGGCCGCCCCGGCCGGTTCCCCTGATCGTGACCGTCGTTTCGCCGCCCGCGACGAGGCACGCCGGCCGGCGAACCGGGTCGCCGGTCTCGGCGATCTGGCGCGCGATTCCGGCGAGCGCCAGGCCGACCTCGCGGGCTTCACCCTCCATGTACGTGGAGAGGAGCCGTGCATGGAAGCCGAGCCGCCTCGCCTTCGTGAGCGCGGCCCGCGCCGCGGTCGCGTTGTCCGCGACGACCGTCACGTACGCCCGTCGAAGCGCGGGATCGCCCGGCTTCGGCGTCTCCGGGAGCGCGCCCGCGGCGCCCCGGCGGAGGGCGTCCCGAACCGCGTGCGGCACACGGTCGGTCAAGCGGTAGGCATCGAGGACACGGAGCGCGTCGGCGTACGTCGTGGAGTCGGGCACGGTCGGGCCGGACGCGATCGCGTCGAGCGGCGTGCCGACGATGTCCGAGACAACAAGCGTGACGACGCACGCCGGCGACGCGGCGAGGGCGAGGCGGCCGCCGGCAACCCGCGAGAGATGCTTGCGCACCGCGTTGATCTCGCCGATCGTCGCGCCCGATCGCAGGAGCAAGTCCGTGGTCCGGATCATGTCGTCGAGGGTGACGCCGGCTTGCGGGGCCGGGAGGAGCGCGGATCCACCCCCCGAGATCAGGCAGATCACGAGGTCGCGGGGACCGAGGCCGGTCACGGCGTCCAGCAGTTCTCGCGCCGCGGTTTCGCCGGCGACGTCCGGGACCGGGTGACCGGCTTCCCGGAGCGCGATCTTCCGGAGCGGCGCGGTGTACCCCCTCTTCACGATGACGGCACCGGCCGTGATCCGGTCGCCGAGGACGTCCTCCACGGCCTGCGCCATCGGCGCGCCGGCCTTGCCCGCGCCCACGACCACGACGCGCGCGCCCCGGGCGAGCGCGTAGGGGCGTCCCGCGACCACCAGTCGTCCGCCGGCGAGCCGGAGCGCCTTCCGCGTCGCGACGTACGGGTCCACGGCCCCGAGCGCCGACTCGAGGATGGCGATCGCCGCGCGGCGCAGCCGCGCGGTGCCCGCGACCCTGAAGATCGCGCCGTCGAAACGCACGGGAGGGTGCGTCACGCCGCGCTACTCCACGCGCTCGATCCTCACCGTTGTCCCCGACCGCACCGACTTGAAGACCCTCGGGTCGCCCTCCACGCGGCCGAACACGTTGACCGGGCTCGCGGGCCGGATCTCGTCGCCGTGGCTCGCGGGCGTCGGCCCGAAGAAGATGCAGAACGCGCTGCCCGGGGGCCAGTACCCGAGATCGCCCATCTCCACGACGTCGCGGGGTGCCTCGGGCTTGCAGCCGACCGGGATCGAGAAGTAGATTTCGTCGCCCCAGGTGCTGCCGTGGGCCTCGATCGGCAGCGCGCTCCAGATCGCGTCCGCGGTCTTCCCGCCGTCAAGCGTGGCCGTCGCGGCGACCTTTCCGGCCGTGATCTTGATCGTACGCATCGCTGCGCCCCCTCCCTGCTGCCTGTGCCGGTCGTCTCGCCCGGTCCGTGGACGCTCCGCTACCCGATCTCGATCGGGTCGGTGTAGCCGTTCGGGGGCACCGCGCGCACGACGTCCGTCGGGCATCCCGCGGCGGCGAGCGCGGCCCGCACGGTGTCGCGGGCGAGCGCGGCGAGGTTGTTCGCCTCGCTGAGATGCACCAGGCAGATCTCGCGCCGGCGCCCCGCCGTGCGGGCAAGCGCCCGCGCGGCGTCGTCGTTGCTGAGGTGGCCGCGCCCGCTGAGGATGCGGTTCTTCAGAAACCACGGATAGGGGCTGACGTGGAGGAGGCCGAGATCGTAGTTACTCTCCAAGATCACGAGGTCGGCGTCCGCGAGGTGCGGGTCGATCTCCTCGCCCGCGGCACCGAGGTCGGTGGCGATCACGATCCGGCGGCCGGCGGTTTCCACGGTGAAGCCCGCGGGCTCCGCCGCGTCGTGCGGCACGGGAAACGCCGTCAACGTGAACGGCCCGATCGAAAACGGACATCCCATCCGGAACAGCGTGACGCCGGCGCCGGTGAGGTCCGCGGCCGTCGCCGCGGCGGTTCCAGTGTTGACGAACACCGGGACGTCCGCCGCACGCGCGAGGGGGCCCGCCCCGCGGGCATGGTCGTCGTGCTCGTGGGTCAACACGATCGCGTCGAGGGCGTGCGCCGGCACCGGCACGCGCGCCATCGCGCGTTCGAGCGCCTCGACGGAGAGCCCGGCGTCCACGAGCAGGCGGCGATCCCCGGTCTCGATGAGGATGGCGTTGCCCGCGCTGCCGCTCGCGAGGATGGTCGCGCGCGGTCCTACGCACACACCGCTGGGGGGGACGGAATTCAGCAGCCGCATCTCGCGATAGGTTCGCGGTGCACGGGCGGCGTCCCTGGAAACCGGGGAGGGTGGTGCGCCGGGAGGACCGAACCGGAGCCTGTGGCCACGCTCGCCGCACAGGCCCTCAACCGCGCCCGCGCGCTCGCGCGTGTGCCCGTGACGGCGCGGCCGCCGTTTGCGCCGGAGCGTTGCGCCGCGAGGTGCGGCGTGATCACGATTCGCCGGACCGCGCTCCACGGCGGGATCGCGCGCATCGACCCGGCGCCGCACTCCGCGAGCGCGGGGGGGAGCCCGCGCTGGATCCTGAGCGTGGACGGGCGAATGCCTCCGCACACTCCCCAGTGGAACGGCGCCGTCGCGGCGGCCCTGGCTCGGGCGCTCGTGCCCGCGGCGCTCTCCGGCGCCGCGGCGGACAGGCTCGCCGAGGCGGCGGCAGCAGAGATCCTCCTGCCGATGCGGCCGTTCCGCGTCGCCGCGACCCGAACCGACCTTACGATGGACGGACTGCGCGATCTCGCCGTGCGGTTCTCCGCACCGATCCGCCTGACCGTTCGCCAGTGGCTGCACTCGGGGACGTGGCGCGGATACGCGCTGCTGTGGCGCGCCGAGGATGGCGTGCCGGTACTGCGGTGGCGGGCCGCGTCGCCGGCCGAGCGGTTTCCGAAGGGCGCGGCGATCGGCGCGCAGGCCGGCGCGCTGTTCGCGGAGGACTCGCGGCTGTACGAGACGCTGCGCACGGGGCGGCCGTCCCACGGCGTCGAGGAGGTGCGGTCCGGCGGCGCCGGGCGGACCTGGTGGTTCACGCGGTTCGGCGTCGTGCGTGAGGACGCGGGAGAATCCACGGGCCGCGCGGTCCTCGCCCTCGTCATCCTCGACCGCGGACCATGACGACTGCCCGGACCGCCGAACCTTAACCCGCGCTTTCGCCGCCGTTAACCTCCCTTGGCTATAGTGCTCCCCGGAACCGCTGTCGTCGGAGGGGAGTGACGATGACACGAATCGCGCGCAGTGCCGCGGCGGCGTCGATCGCCGTTGCTTTGACGGTGATGCTGGCCTGGGGTACCGCGGGGACCGTGGGTGCCCAGTCCGAGGCGGTGGCCACGACCACGCCGATCAAGCATCTTGTCGTGATCTTCCAGGAGAACGTGTCCTTCGACCATTACTTCGCGACGTATCCGTCCGCCACGAACCCGTCCGGCGAGCCGCCGTTCCACGCCGCGCCGGGGACGCCGTCGGTGAACGGGCTCACACCGTCGCTGCTGACGAGCAACCCGAACAGCGCGCAACCGGTCCGGCTCGATCGTTCCCAGGCGATGACGTGCGACATGGGCCACGAGTACACCGCGGAGCAGCGGGCCGCAAACGGCGGGCTGATGAACCGGTTTGTCGAGGAGACCGGCGCGTCGTACGGATCCTGCGACCGCCGGCTGGTCATGGACTACTACGACGGCAACACGGTCACCGCGCTCTGGAACTACGCGCAGCGCTTCGCGATGAACGACAACTCGTTCAACACCACGTTCGGGCCCTCGACTCCAGGGGTGCTCAACCTCGTGGCCGGCCAGACCCACGGGGCCACGCCCCCCAACGTCCAGGGACGCGTTCTCAACGGCACCGTGTACGGCGACCTGGACCCCACCTTCGACGATTGCTCGAAGGGGGCGACGGCGGCGATGGGCGGGCCCAACGTGGGGGATCTGCTGACCGCGAAGCACATCACCTGGGGGTGGTTCGAGGGTGGCTTCCGGCCGACGAGCGCGGCCGGCGCCCCGAAGGCCGAGTGCGGCAGCGCACACGCCAACCTCGGCAAGGCGAACGTGCCGGACTACATTCCGCACCACCAGCCGTTCCAGTACTATCAATCCACCGCGAACCCGCATCACCTTCCGCCGACCTCCGTCGCGATGATCGGCCAGACCGACCAGGCGAACCACCAGTACGACCTGATCGATTTCTGGGCGGCGGCGCAGGCCGGCCGCCTTCCGGCGGTCAGCTTCGTGAAGGCCGCGGCGTACCAGGACGGCCACGCCGGCTACTCGGATCCGATCGACGAGCAACACTTTCTCGTGGACACGATCAACCGGTTGATGCGCCTACCCGTCTGGTCGAGCACCGCCGTGATCATCAACTACGACGACTCCGACGGCTGGTACGACCACGTGCTGGCGCCGATCATGATGCAGTCGGGTGAATCGACGATCGACGCGCTCGTCGGGCCGGGGATGTGCGGCAAGCCAGCGGGAGACGCCTACCAGGGCCGGTGCGGCTACGGCCCGCGGTTGCCGTTCCTCGTGATCTCGCCGTGGACCAGGGTGAACTTCGTGGATCACACGTTGACGGACCAGTCCTCGATCCTCCGCTTCATCGAGGACAACTGGGGCCTCGGGCGGATCGGGGACCATTCCTTTGACGCGATGGCGGGGTCGATGCTGAACATGTTCGCGTTCACGCAGTTGCAGCGGCCAGGGACGCTGTTCCTGGACCCGGAGACCGGCGAACCGGCGTCCCCCTAGCTCCACCCTTCCACAGCTGCGCTGAGCACCGCGGCGCGGGACGGATGCACGCCGTCCCGCGCCGCGTGGTTCGCATCGGCGGCTCCTCCACAGGGGATCGGGAACGGAGGTTCGAATAGAGCGGTCGTGGATTGGATCGCGGAAGAGCGCGCGAGCGCGACCGCGGGGTCCGGCAAGGAGCGTTCCGATGAAGGTCCGTGGCGGCCGCAACGTGTATGGGTTTCCGATCGGCATCCTGATGCTCGACACCGTCTTTCCCAGGATCCAGGGCGATATCGGCAACGCGGCGACCTTTCCGTTCCCCGTGCTGTACCATCGGGTCCGCCACGCCTCCCCTGCGCGGGTGGTGCGCGAGGGCGACCCAACGCTGCTCGAGGCGTTCATCGAGGGCGCGCGGGCGCTTGAGGCCGCGGGCGTGCTCGCGATCACCACCGGCTGCGGCTTTCTGGCGATGTTTCAGCGGCAGCTCGCCGAAGCCGTCTCGGTGCCGGTGTTCGCGTCGGCGCTGCTGCTGGTGCCGATCGTCGCGCGGATGCTGGGGCCCGGCCGCTCGGTCGGGATCATGACCGTGGACGCCCGAGCGCTGGGGCCGCGCCACTTCGCGGGTGCCGGTATCACCGAGGAGATCCCGCTCGTCGTCGCGGGGATGGAGCGGGGGCACGCGTTCACGTCCGTCCTCCTCGGCAACGAACTGGAGCTCGACGTGGACGCCGCCCGCCGCGAGCACGTCGAGGTCGCCCGCGAGCTTGTGGAGCGCCATCCCGAGGTGGGTGCGATCGTGCTCGAATGCACAAATATGCCGCCCTACGCCGGCGCGATCGCCGAGGCGACCGGCCGCCCCGTGTTCGACATCACCACCCTCGTCCGGATGGTCCACGGGGCGCTCGCCCCGCGGGGGTAGCGATGGATCGCTTGGACACGGCCGACGTCCTCATCATCGGCGGGGGCATCATCGGGCTGTCGATCGCGTACCATCTGGCGCGCGCGGGCGGCGGCGGGCGCGCGTGGCGGATCGTCGTGTTCGAGCGCGCGTCCCAGGTCGGGACAGGCTCGACGGCAAAGGCCACGGGCGGGATCCGCCATCAGTTCTCCACCGAGGTCAACGTCCGTCTGACCCAGCTCAGCCTCCCGGCGTTCTCGCGGTTCGAAGAAGAGATGGGCGAGCCGGTGGACCTCGTGCAGCACGGCTACCTGTTCGTGACCGCGCAGGAACGCGTCGCGGAGACGATGCGTAGGGGCGTGGCCCTCCAACAACGGCTCGGCGTGCCGTCGCGCTGGCTCCCGCCGGACGATGTGCGGGCCGTGTTCCCCGCCGTGCGCACGGACGATCTCGTCGGCGGGACGTTCTGCCCCCTCGACGGCTCGGCGAATCCCTACGGGGCGGTGCAGGGCTACCTGCGCCGGTGCCGCGGGCTGGGCGTGCAGGTGCGGCTGGACGAAGAGATGACCGGGATCGACGTGCGCGCCGGGAGAGTCGCCGGCGTTCGCACCGCCCGGGGCGCCTGCGCCGGGCCGGTGGTGGTCAACGCTGCCGGTCCGCGGGCGCGCGACATCGCGGCGATGGTGGGCGTCGACCTGCCGGTCGCCCCCTACCGTCGTCAGGTGTTCGTGATGACCCCCCTGCCCGAGATCGGGAGCGGGCGGCCGCTGACCGTGGATCTCGACACGGGCTGGTACCTGCATCAGGACCGTGCCGGCTCGCTCTACACCGGTGGAACGGACAAGGACTCGCGCCCGGGGCTCGACGAGGTCGTGGACTGGGACGGCTTCGACGTGGTCGCGCGGGCGGCG
>DASQGM010000255.1:0-27233 GCA_035632615.1 bacterium
CCACAAGACCGTGGAGGACGACTTCACGGCCGGGCGCGTCGCGATGCTGTTCTCGTCCGTCGCGGCGCGCGGCGACTACCAGCGGAAGGTCGGCTCACGATTCACACTCGGCGACGCGTTCCTCCCGGGGGACAAGACGCACGCGGTCGGCATCGGGGGGAACGCGCTCGGGATCTTTCGCACCACCCCGGAGCGTGAGCGTGCCGCGTGGACGCTGGTGCAGTTCCTCACCGACGCCGAAAACACCGCGACGTACAGCATGCGCACGGGCTACGTGCCGGTGCGCAGATCGGCGCTAGCCCGCGCCGAGTTCGTCACGTTCCTGAACCAGAACCCCATCGCGCGCGTCGGGATCGATCAGTTGAAGTATCTGCACGGCCAGCCGATGAACCCCGCGGACGCGGTGATCTGGAACGGCCTCGTGCAGGTGCTCGAGCAGGCGGAGACATCGCCGACACTCGATCCGAGGCAGGTGCTCGGCGATTTGCAGGGCCAGGTCGCCGCCTATCTGCGGAACTACCGACGCTAGCGGTCCAGTCCCGGCCCGTTTGCGCGGTCCCCGCGGCTAGGAGCCGAGTAGTGTCGCCGCCTCGACGTCCCATCCGACGACCACGTCGTCCCCCGCGCCGAACGGGACCGGTCCGCCGTCGTACGCCTGCAGCGCGAACAGCTCAAGCGCGCCGCCGCTGACCGCGACGGCGTACCGCACCGAGGGGCCGCTGAAGACCACCTCGCGCACCCTGCCGGGGAACCGGTTCGGGAGGTCGGGCGGCAGAGACGGGGCGATACGCACGCGCTCGTGCCGCACCGACAGGTGCACCTCGCCCGCCGCGACCCCATCGGTCGCCTGCGCGCGCACCAAGATCGGCCCGACGTCCACGGTGACGGCGCCCCCCGTGGTGTCGCGCACGCGCCCGTGCAAGAGGTTGGTGTCCCCGACGAACAGGGCGACGAACTGGGTCCGCGGGTGGTTGTAGAGGTCGCGCGGGGAGTCCACTTGTAGGACCTGGCCCTCGTGCATGATCGCGACCCGATCGGACATCGTGAGGGCCTCGGACTGGTCATGGGTGACGTAGACGAACGTGGTGCCGACGTGCACCTGAATCCGTTTCAGCTCCTGCTGCATCTGGACGCGCAGCTTAAGATCCAGGGCGCCCAGCGGTTCGTCGAGCAGGAGGACGCGGGGGGCGTTGACCAGGGCGCGGACCAGCGCCACGCGCTGCTGCTGCCCGCCGCTCAGTTGATGCGGCTTCCGGTCGGCCATCGGGTCGAGCTGCACCAGCATCAGCGCGTCGCGTACCCGGCGGGCGATCTCGACGCGGGGCGTTCCCTTCATCCGGAGGCCGAACGCCACGTTGTCGAACACGGACATGTGCGGGAACAGCGCCAGGCGTTGAAATACCAGGTTCGTCGGCCGCCGGAACGCGGGGACCCCGACCATGTCGCGGCCCCCGATGATCACCCGTCCCTGGTCCGGCTCCTCGAATCCGGCCAGGATGCGCAGGGTCGTGCTCTTGCCGCAGCCGCTCGGCCCGAGCAGCGAGAAGAACTCACCCCGGCGCACCGCAAGGGAGATCCCGCGCACCGCGGCCACCCCACCGAACGCCTTGTGCACGTCGTACAGTTCAATGTCCGTGTCGCCCGGGGCATGAGCCGCGTCCGCGCGAGGCCGGTCGTGTGCGCCGCGTTCGATCACAGGTGAGGGTTCTACCCGCGCGGCGCGGTTTCATCCTCGCGCCTCACAAGCCGATTCCACCGCCGCGCCGCCAGACGGCGCGAACCGTTCGGGGGACCCTCCAGATCACATAGCCAGCATTGTAGACGATCAACGCTGCTAACCCGAGCAGCAAGGACGTTGGTCAAGTCGCGCACATTCCGCGGTCCTTCAACCGCTTCCAAGTCAACGGCTGCTTGAACACGTCGAATCCCTCCTCCGGATCACACACACCCCGTCGGGTAAAGAACCGCTGCGTGCCGGCCGTTTATTCCCCAGGTCGCGTGGTGGCTCGCGCACATGGCCGGCGATGCGATCACCATGGGGAACATGGCGCAAGCCAAGGCGGCCCGCGCACATTATCGGCGTGCAGCTTGCCAGCATGTCGAAGAAGTCGAAGAAGATGTAGAGTCCGGCGCGAGCGTTCGGGAAGGAGCGGGCGCCCGCTCCGTTTGGCACCGCTCAACTCCTCCTGGCGCGATCTGAACTTCACCGGCGCACGGCGCTACCGATGTGCATCTTATCGCCGCGCCGACGGCCGGCGCCTGAACCGGAGGAGATCGTTCCGCGCCCACCGAAACCGACGCCACCACAGCGGTGAGACGAGGGGGATGATGATGCGACAGCATGTCCGCTTGCTGGCCCGCGTGTCCGCGGCCGCGTGCGCGTTGTTCGTGGCGGCGAGCCTGGCGGCGTGGAGCGGGCGGGGCGCCACGGCGGCCGACGCGCCGGTGCACCTGACGATGTTCGTGTTCGCGGCGGCCGGGCACATGGACGTGCCCGAGGCGGTGGCCCGCGCCTACATGCAGGCCCACCCGAACGTCAAGGTGGACTTCGTGGAGTCCAGCAACGCGAAGACGTTCCCGCAGCAGCTCGCCGCGTTCAAGACGACGCCGGACAAGCCGTTCATCGACATCGGGTACTACAACGCAGACACGACCACCAAGGGTCTGGTCAACGACATGTGGCAGCCGCTCGACGCGTCCAAGATCCCCAACCTCAAGACGATCGCGGCGCAGTTCCGCCAGCCGCAGGACACGGGCGTGGAGTTCGCCTACGGTCCGTTCGGCCTGATCTACAACAAGCAACTGGTGAAGCAGCCGCCGACGTCGTACGCGGACATGTGGGAGAATCCGGCGTTCCAGCACAAGGTCGTGCTGTGGGATTACGTGCTCGAGCCCGTGATGCTGGCGGCCCTCTTCAACGGCGGGACCGGGACGAACATCATGCCGGGGTTCCGGATGTGGTCGCAGCACGCCGACCAGATCGCGACGTTCATTCATTCGAACCAGGAACTGGAGAACGCGCTTGTCGGCGGCGACGGCACGCTCGCGTTCTTCGACCTGCAGATCGCCACGTTGTGGGCCAAGCAGGGCGCGCCGATCGGTACGGCGATCCCCAAGGAGGGTGCGGTCGCATGGCCGCTGTTCATCGAAGTGACCCGCGGCGAGACGCCCGCGCAGCTCGCCGTGCTCTACGACCTGATCAACGAGCTGATCGCGGCGGACACCCTGACCAAGTACTCCGCGGCGACGCTCTACGTGCCGACGAACACGCGGCTCCCGCTGCCCGCGAACGTCGCCGCCGCGTACCCGCCCGGCGCGCTCAAGAAAATCATCAACCTGGACTGGGTGAGCCTGGCCAAGAACACCGACGGGTGGAACCGGCTGTGGGACACCATGATCAAGGCGAAGGTCAGCCGATAGCGCGACGCCCGGCGGTTACGGCAGGCGCCCCGGCCTGGATGTGACGTCGCCGGCTCCACGGCACCGGCGTCGCTGGGCGCGGTGGCTCCCGTTGGCGCCGTCGGTGCTCGTCGTGTCGGTGCTGTTCGTCTATCCGTTGCTGCATTTCCTCCGGTTCAGCTTCGACACGCTGCACCAGGGCCGGTTGATTCGCGGGTTCAGTTTCGACGCGTACCGCGCGTTCGCCGGCGACGCCTACTACTGGCTCAACGTCTGGACGACGCTCAAGCTCGCCGGAGTGGTGACGCTCGCCTGCATGGCGGTTGGGTATCCGCTCGCGTACGCGTGCTGGAGCGTGCGGAGCCCGCGGGCCAGGCGGTGGGTGTCGTTCGCGGTGATGTCTCCGCTGGTCGTCAGCGTGGTCGTGCGGGCGTACGGATGGTTGGTCCTGCTCGGCCGCCAAGGCGCGGCGAACTACCTGTTGCAGCGGACCGGGCTCACCCACCAGCCGGTGGCTCTCCTCAACAACTTCACCGGCGTCGTCATCGCCACGGTGCATGTCCTGCTCCCGTTCATGGTCTTTCCGCTGCTGGCGGCGCTCGACCGCGTGGATCCGTCGCTCAAGGAGGCGGCGGCGGATCTCGGGGCGCCCCGGTGGCAGGTGTTCCGGACCGTCACCTGGCCGCTCACGCTGCACGGGCTCGCGGCCGGCGCGCAGCTCGTCTTTCCCCTGGCGCTCAGCGCGTACGTCACCCCGCAGCTCCTGGGCGGCGGCCGCGTGCTCGTGCTCTCCACGCTCATCTACCGGACGACGATCGACGTGAACTGGCCGATCGCGACCGTGGCGTCGATCGTGCTCATGCTGATGACCGTGCTCGCCACCCTGGTCCTGCTGCAGATCACGCGACGGAGCGGACGCGCCCGTGGCCTCCAGCTTCGGTAACGCCCGCCGCGTCGACTGGGTGCGCGTGGCGCTGCGGGTCTTCCTCGGGGCGGCCGTGGCGTACCTCCTCGCGCCGCTCGTGATCGTCGTGATCAACTCCCTGAACTCCACCGCCTACAATCTGATTCCACCGCCGTCGCTGACCGTCCGGTGGTACGTGCATCTCTTCCAGCTCTCGCAGTTCGGAAGCGCGATCCGGGTCAGCATCGAGATCGCGGCGGTGACCGCGGTCACGGCGCTGCTGATCGGATCCCCGGCGGCCCTGGTGCTAACGCGGCACCAGCTCCGGTGGGCCGACGGATGGCGGGCGTTCCTCACGGCGCCGATCGTGATCCCCCAGATCGTGTTCGGCCTCGCCATGTTCATCTTCTTTCTCGGTCTCGGGTTGAACGGTACGGTCGTCAGCATCGTGCTGACGCACCTCGTCGTCGCGTTGCCCTTTGTCGTGATCGTGATGGGGGCGGCGTTCCTGGATCTCGATCCCGCGCTCGAGGAGGCGGCGATGGACTTGGGGGCGCGGATTCCCCAGGTCGCCTGGTGCGTCATGCTCCCGCAGGTCCGGCTTCCGCTGCTCGCCGCGGGGGCGTTCGCGTTCATCATCTCGTTCGATCAACTGGAGACCACGCTGTTTCTCGTCCGCCCCGGTATGACCACGCTGCCGGTGCAGATGTTTCTCTATATGGAGACGTTTCAGGATCCGACGATGGCGGCGCTCTCCACGCTCCTGATCCTGGGGGTCGCGGCGGGCCTCGTCATCTTCGACGCGATCTTCCAGCGGCGTCCCGTGGGCGCCCTCGGCCCCGTGGGCCGGGCGGGTCCTCCCGTCGCGCCCGGGGAGGAGGGGATAGGATGATCGCGGGCGCGGTTACTCCGCGGCCGGCGCCGCCATGATCGCCGAGCGCTGGATGTCCTCGTAACGAACTTTCCCGATGTCGAACGCCTCCAGGTTCGTGCGGAGTTTCTTGAACGTCTGGTCGAAGCTGGGCAGGGTCTTGCGCTGCCGTGTGAGCGGCGTCGTCCGGGCCAGCACGTAGTTCTTGACGTACGGATGGCGGATGCCACGCCGTTTGATCTTCTCGACCACGCCGCCGAGCGCCTCGTCGGCCTCGCGCACCAACGTGGCGCGTTCTTCGCGCTCGGGCAGCGTCTTGCGGAAGGTCCCGCCGAGGAACTTGTCCACGCGCCGGAGGATCGGCGCGAACGCCCCCCCGGCGAACCGCTTGTTGGTCTCGTACAGCAGCCCGAGCGTGATGAAGTGCGGCGCCTCGAACTGGAAGACATAGTCCTCCTCGCCCCGGGCGGGCTCTGCGGCGGCGAGGCCCCGGTACATGCGGATGACCTCGAGCGACTTCTCCTTGAGGTTGTGCGCTTTTTCGGTGTTCAGCGCGAGGATCTGAAACGCGACCTCGGGCTCGGGCACGACGATCGCCGCGATCATCTCGGCCTTGAGCTTGCGCATGACCTCGCGGCGGTGGTTCCCGTTCGGCGTCCAGTACTGTCCCGGCTCCGGCGACATGATCACCACGGGGTCGACGAACCGGTCGAGCTTCTTCACCACGCCGGTCAGGCGCTTCACGTGGGTAGGCGAGAGGTCCCGCTGGTAGGGCGTCGGCTCGACTTTCTCCAATGGGAGCAGACAGAAGATCTGCCAGTGCTCCCCGAGCGGCTCGCGGTAGACGGCGAGCACGTGCCCGCCGTCGCGCCCGATCTGCTCGGCCAGGGCGGTGGTCTTCGCGGGCGGAACGCTGTCCGGAAATACCGTCCACTGCGCCATGGAATCTCACCGCTCCCTGGAGCCCTCCGCCGTGCTTGATGACAGCGGTGTCTCCGTGTCCCCGCTACTGTGGAGCCGATCTCGCGACCTGAATAGGTGGGCCTTCCGTTTGAGTTCGCTCTATAACCGTCTTCTCCTCTGAGGGCGGTGTGAATGGACGTGTCTTACGCGGTAGGTCCCGACGGAGAGCCTCCAGAAGCAACGAGAGCGGAGGGGCCCCCTCCCGGCCGGACGACGACCGCGGTCTCGGGCCCTCACGCACCCCATGGGAGGGAGTTTGATGGCCGACCAGCTTCGACGACGCGTTCGAGGGATCGCGTCGCGCCTCGACGGGACGATGGGCGTCTACGTCCACGCGCTCGCGACCGGCGAGGCGATCGCGATCAACGCGGACCAACCGTTCCAGATGGCCAGCGTGTTCAAGATCCCGATTCTGGCCGAGCTGCTGTCACAGGTCGAAGCCGGACGGCGGTCGCTCGACGACCGCGTCACCCTGGCCGATGAACTGAAGTCGCCCGGCTCCGGCGTGCTCAAGGAGCTGTCGGCGGGAACGTCGCTCACGCTCCGCGACCTCGCGACGCTGATGATCATCGTCAGCGACAACACCGCGACCGATATCCTTCTCGGGCTCGTGACGAAGGACGCCGTGAACGCCAGGTTGCGCGCGTGCGGCTTGGAGCGAACGGTCGTGGCGATGAGCTGCCGGGAGTTGCTCTACAACCTGGTCGGGATGGACGGGGCGGCGGACGCCCCAGAGGCGCGGCGGACCGCGCTGGACCGTCTCCGGCGCCGCGAGATCGACCCAAACTGCCGCGTCTACCGCGACCCTGCTGCCAACATGACGACGCCGCGCGATATGGGACACCTGCTGGAGGCCGTCGCCGCGCCCACGCTGAACGGCGCCGGGGGCGGGAACGGGCCGCTGTCCGCGACCGTGTGTCGGGGGATGCTCGACATCATGCGTCGCCAGCAGGTCAGGGACCGGCTCCCGCTCTTGCTCCCCACCAGCGTCGAGATCGCCCACAAGACCGGCTCCGTCACCCGCGTCAGCAACGACGCGGCGATCCTCTATGCGCCGAAGAGCGTCTGCGTGGTCACGGTGTTCACCCGCGATCTCAGCGACGACCTGAAGGGGCGGATGGCGATCGGCCAGGTGGGTCGGGCCGTGTACGACGCGTACGCCGCGTAACCGCGCCCCGACAGGGGGCCGCGCGCCGCCGCGTCACCGCACGGGCGCCCACGTGCGCCCGCCGTCCGAGGTCTTCAACAGAAACGGCGCGCTGCGGACCACCGTCCATCCAACGGTCTCCGAGACAAAGTCCAGTTCTGCGACGTCCCGGAAGGCTCCGCTCCGCGGCTCGATGGTCCAACGGTGCCCCGCGTCACGGGTGGCGTACAGCGTCGCACCGTCGGTCATCCAGCCGACGCGCGCATTGAGAAACGACGACACGGACGTGTTTGCGGGGATCGGCGCCGTGGAGACCCAGTGCACGCCGGCGTCGTGCGTCACGTACACGAGGGTGAGCGGTACCGCCGTCCCGCTGAGACGCGCCGTCAGCACCGCCTCGCTCGGGGCGAAGACCGTCGGCGGGTTGAGCCCCACCTCGACCGTGCCCGTGCCGGCTGGCAGGGGAAGGGCCTCGAACCGCCACGTGCGCCCGCCGTTGCTCGTCGCGTACAGATACGTGTAGTTGTCCCTCGGCACGTACCCCGTGATCCATCCGGTGTTCGCGTCGAGGAACGCGACCCCGGACTTGTCACCGCTGATCGGAAGGCCGCTGCGCACCGGATCGCCCGGGAGGTCGGTGCGCGCGACCTCGGTCCAGGTGGCGCCTCCGTCCGTAGTGCGCAACAGGCGCAGCGCCTCCGAGCTCATGGCGTTGTCGAGATCGACGGTCATCCACCCGTGGCGCGCGTCCGCGAACGCCATCTGTCCCACGTTCCGTGCGGTCGCGACCGCCCGGCTCCAGGTCCGGCCGCCGTTTGTGGTGCGAAAGATGTCGGCCGCGGTGGCCGTGTCCGGCGCGACGGCGATCCACGCGGCGGATCCGCCGAGAAACGCCTGAGCGGCACCGGCGATCGAGGCGCGGCCCGGCGGTGTCACGTCCGTCCAGTGGGCGCCGCCGTCGTCGGTGCGCAGCAGCCGGGTGTCGGTGCGGGCCCAGCCGTTCGTCGGACCGGCCATGTGGATGAACGTGATCGCGGGCGCCGCAGCCGTTTCGGCTGGCACCCCGCTTGGCAGGAGGAACATCAAGAGCGCGGCCACAACGACGGCCGTTGCGGCGGGGGCCAGGCCGGCCCGCCGGGCGGTCTCCGAGAGCGGCGCGGCGCGCGTCATGGGGTGCACGATTCGACCCGCATGGCCCGCGGGCCTCTCGCCCACCGTCGCGCCGGCGTTCGGTTCCAGGGTGCCCCAGACAGGAGAGCCGGCGTGAGTCGGCGTATGAAGGCGTGTCGTGAGAGATCCAAGAGATCGAGGGGATGCCCCGGACGACGGGGGGAGGCATCAGATGGGCGGTATCCGGTTTGCCGGCATTTATCCCGCGGTCCCGACCGCGTTTACCGCGCAGGGGGAACTGGATCTCGGTGCGCAGGCGGAGATCGTGGACTGGCTGCTCTCCTGCCGGGTGCACGGGATCTTCGGGATCGGAAGCCAGGGGGAGTCGTTTGCGTTGTCGTTCGAGGAGCGGTCGAGGCTCACGCGCGCGTACGTCCAGGCGGTGCGGGGCCGCGTCCCGGTGATGATCGGGACCGGGGCCGTCACGACGGCCGACACCGTCGCACTGTCGCGCGACGCCGAGGCCAACGGCGCCGACGCGCTGTCCCTGATCACTCCCTACTTTCTCAAGCTGACCCAGGCGGAGATCGCCGCACACTACCGGGCGGTGCTCCGCGCGGTGCGGATCCCGGTGCTCGCCTACACCAACCCCGCCCGCACAGGCAACAACGTGGCCCCGGAGACGGCGGCGGCGCTCGCCCGTGAGTTCGCCCACTTCGTCGGCATCAAGGACAGCACAGGGGACCTCAGCCAGGCGTTGACCTACGCCACGGTCTGTCCGCCCGGGTTCGCCGTGTTCGTCGGTCGTGACACGCTGATCTTCTCGGCGCTCGTGAACGCGCTCCCGGGCGCGGTCGCCGCCACGGCCAGCGCGGCCCCCGAACTGGCCGTTGGAATCTACGACGCGGTGCGCGACGGCGATCTGGCGGCGGGACGCGCGCTACAGGCGCAGCTGGCGGTGTTGCGGGACGCGTTCGACCTCGGCAGCTTCCCGGTCGTCGTCAAGGAAGCGATGGAGATTCGCGGGCTGCCGGCGGGTCCGGCGCGGCTGCCGGTCTCGCCGCTGTCGCCGCCCCAGCGCGAGAAGCTGCGCGCGCTCCTCGCCGAGGTTGGCATGGGGACGGCCGCGACGGATCTCCCCGCGGCCGCCCGACGGTCATGAGCACCGCGCTCGGGTCATTGTCGGGGCGCACCCGAGAGATCCGCGCCGCGGCGCGGCCTGGCGCCGCGCCGGCGCGGACCCGCGAGAACGGCGCCGGCGATCCCCGGGAGGCGCTGCTCGAGCTGTACAACCTGCAGGACGAGCCGCCGCCTCCGGACCGAACCGTGTTTCCCGGGGTCGACCCGTGGCGGTGGCAGTATTTCGAAGGCGTCGCGTGTCCGGCCTCGGTCGAGATCCCGATCGACGACCCCGCCGCCTGGCGGCTGTTTCCCCGGTATCGGCACGTGCACGACAAGCTCTTCATCTGCGAGAGCCAGGGGATCGCCCACGCTCCGCACGGAGTCGCGCCCGCACGGTTCCCCGTGTTCAGCAAGCCGATCCTGAACATGCACGGCATGGGCGCCGGTGGCTTCGTGATCCGCTCAGGCGCCGAGCTCGACGCGCGCTTCACGCCGGGCCATCTGTGGATGACGCTGTTCAGGGGGCGACACATCAGCACGGACGTCGCGCTCGTTCGCGGGGCGCCGCGGTGGTGGAGCCACACCGAGGGGAAGCGCCTGCCGGGCGGGACGTTCGACTACTGGTCCGTGCTCGCGCGCCGGCTTCCCAGGCTCGAAGCGTACTGCGGGCGGTGGATCCGGCGCCACCTGCGCGGGTTCACCGGGATCGTGAACTTCGAGTCCATCGGCGGCGCGATCATCGAGTGCCACCTGCGGATGTCCGAGCAGTGGATCGACCTCAACGGACCCGGGTGGCTGGAGAGCGTCGTGGACCTGTACGCGCACGGGCGGTGGCGGTTCGACGCCCGGCCTCGGCGCGGGTACAGTATCGTGTTGTTCGGCGCCCACGGCCAGCGCTACTGGATCGACCCGGGCGTGGTCCGCGCGCTGCGGGCGGTCGCCGGGGTGTCGAGCATCCAGATCACATTCGATCTCCGCAAGCCGCTCGAGCAGCACGCGATGCCGCCGGGAGGGTTCCGGCTGGCGATCGTGAACTGCTGGGACCTCGCAACCGGGCAGGCGGTGCGCGCGCGTCTGGCGCGCGAGTTTGTCGTGCTCGGCCAAAACGGTCACGGACCGACGAACGGGACGGCCCCGGCGTCGTCCCGGCGCCCACGGTAGCGTTCGCGGCAGGGCCGGCACCACGCGTCGGAGAAGGGGCGGTATGCCCGCTCCGCGTGTCTGCCGATCCCGTGTGCGGAAGACTCGGACAGGAGGCCCAGCGCAGATGGCCAGAACGACGACCGACATGAAGCGCCGCTCGGCGGCGGTGACGGAAGGACCGGAGCGCGCCCCGCACCGGGCGATGCTCCGGGCCACCGGGCTCAAGGACGACGATCTCGCGCGGCCGCAGTTCGGGGTGGCGTCCTCGTGGAACGAGGTGACGCCGTGCAACCTGCACCTGAACGTCGACGCGCGGCTGGTGAAGGAGGGCGTGCGGGCGGCCGGCGGGACGCCGATCGAGTTCGCGACGATCGCGGTGAGCGACGCGATCTCGATGGGGCATGAGGGGATGAAGGCGTCGCTCGTGAGCCGCGAGGTTATCGCCGACTCCGTGGAGCTGATGGTGATCGCTGAAGCGTTCGACGGCCTCGTCGCGATCGCCGGGTGCGACAAGAGCCTGCCCGGGATGATGCTCGCGCTCGCCCGCCTGAACGTACCCGGCGTGTTCCTGTACGGCGGCACGATCATGCCGGGTCAGTTCGAGGGCCGTGACGTCACGATCGTGGACGTGTTCGAGGCGGTGGGCGCCCACGCCGAGGGGAAGATGACGGACGAGCAGTTGTACCATCTCGAGTGCGTGGCGTGCCCGGGCGCCGGATCGTGCGGCGGGTTGTACACTGCAAACACGATGGCGTCGTGCATCGAAGCTCTCGGCATGTGCCTGCCGGGCAGCGCCTCCGTGCCGGCGCTCGACCCGCGCCGCGCCGAGGTGTGCCGGCAGGTCGGCCAGGCCGCGGTGCGGCTGCTGCGCGACGGCATCCGCCCGCGGGACATCCTCACGCGCGGGGCGTTCGAGAACGCGATCACGACCCTGGTGGCGATGGGAGGCTCGACGAACGGGGTGCTGCACCTGCTGGCGATCGCCCGAGAGGCGGGGGTGGAGCTGGCGCTGGCGGACTTCGATCGGATCAGCCGCAAGACCCCACGGATCGCCGACATGCACCCCGGCGGGCGGTACCTGATGGTCGACCTCGACCGGATCGGCGGCGTCCCGGTGGTGCTGCACGAGCTGCTCGAGGGCGGGTACCTGCACGGCGACGTCCTGACCGTGACCGGCAAGACGATGGCCGAAAACCTGCGCGACGTGCGGCGCCCGGCGGACCAGCCGATCGTGCACCCGATCAGCAGGCCGATGGAGCCGAGCGGTACGCTTGCCGTGCTGTCCGGGACGCTCGCGCCGGAAGGCGCCGTCATCAAGACGGCCGGGGTCAAGCGTCAGGTCCTCCGCGGCCCGGCGCGCGTGTTCGAGCGCGAGGAGGACGCGATGGACGCCGTGGTCCACCACCGTCTGTCGCGCGGCGACGTCGTGATCATCCGGAACGAAGGCCCGAAAGGGGGCCCCGGCATGCGCGAGATGCTCGCGGTCACCGGCGCGCTGTACGGCGCAGGGCTCGGCGAAGAGGTGGCCCTCGTCACCGACGGTCGCTTCTCCGGCGGCTCGCACGGGCTGGTGATCGGGCATGTGGCGCCGGAGGCCGCGCACGGGGGTCCGATCGCGGTCGTGCGGGACGGCGACGTCGTCAGCATCGACGTGCCGAACCGGCGGCTCGATCTGGACGTGCCGCCTGAAGAGGTCAAAGCGCGCCTGCGCGCGTGGACGGCCCCTGAGCCACGCTACCGCACCGGCGCGCTGGCCAAGTACGCGAAGCTCGTGTCGTCCTCCGCCCAGGGGGCGGTCTGCGGGTAGCCGCTGGCGACCGCGGGGACGGGGACTCGATCGCCCCCGCCGGAGCCATCGGCTCGCGTGATCGCCGGCGTTACCGCGCGACCCGGCGCTTGCGGTACGAGTCCTTGCGGTGGATCTTCCCGTCCCGGAACTCGAACAAATCGCAGCCTCGGGATTCGATCCGGCTGCCGTCGGGCCGAGTCGCGATCATCGTCCACTCCGACATCCCCCGGTCGCCGCACACCGTGTGCCGCGCGTTGGTGTAGCGGACGTCGGACAGCATCTCGAAGATCTCCTCGATCGCCTCCCGCACGGCCGTGTGGCCTTCGTACCGGCGGCCCCACGGGTCGGGTCCGCCCGAGGTCTCGAAGACGCAGTCTTGGGTCATCATGCCCAGGATCGCTTCGATATCGTGCCGGCTCCAAGCGATCAGATGGGCGATGAGTAGATCCTGATACGCGGAGGTCCCTGCAGGCGGGACCATACGTTAGGCCTCCTTCGCGTGCGTTTGTCGCGGGAGCAATTCTCCTTCGATGGGGCGCGCCCCTGGGTCCCCGCGGGAGGGCTGGCCCGACCCCGGCGCGAACAGTCATGGCGGAATGGCTGCGCCAGCCACGCTTCACCTCTGGGCCGGATGGCCCCACGTCCTGCGCGCTCAGCAGTTCGATCCTCAGGCGTTGGACCGCGTGTTTCGGGAGGCCCGGCTCGCCGAGGAGATCATCGACGCGGGGGGCAGCAACCTCCTTAAGGGCAAGATCGTCCTGACCCTGTTCTACGAGCCCAGCACGCGCACGCGGCTGTCGTTCGAGTTTGCCACCTACCACCTCGGGGGGCGTGTGCTCTCGTCGGAGGCGGCCCGGGAGTTTTCATCGGCCGCGAAGGGCGAGTCGATCGAGGACACGATCCGCGTGGTCTGCCGGTACCGTCCCGCCGCGATCGTGATCCGCCACTATCAGGAAGGCGCCGCGGAGCGCGCGGCCTCGGTCGCCCTCGATGGGCGGACGCGACGCCCGATCCCGGTGTTCAACGCCGGCGACGGGCCGGGCCAGCATCCGACGCAGGCGCTGCTGGACGCCTATACGATCTGGCGCCACCGCGGGACCCTGGAGGGTGTGACGGTCGCGGTCGCGGGAGATCTGATGAACGGCCGGACCGCACGGTCGCTGTGTTACCTGTTGGCGAAGTACCCGGGCGTCGCGGTGCGCATGGTCGCGCCGCCCGCGGTGCAGATGAAAGACGATCTTCTCGCCTACCTGCGCCGCCACAAGGTTCCCGTGGTGCAGACCGACGATCTCGCGAACGGCGTCCGGGGCGCGGACGTCCTGTACGTGACGCGGATCCAAAAGGAGCGGTTCGGAGACGATCAACGCGCGTACGAGCGCGTGCGCGACGCGTTTGTCGTGACGCCGGAGATCCTCGGCGAGCTTCCCGCGAGCGCGATCGTGATGCACCCGCTTCCCCGGGTCGAAGGTGTTCACTCCGAGCTGCCGACGTCCGTGGATGCGGATCCCCGCGTCATCATCTTCGATCAAACCGAGGCGGGCATGTACATCCGCATGGCGCTGCTGAAGCTGACCTGCACGGTGGATCGGGGCAGAAACTGGACCGGCCGTTAGGCCGGGCGCGTCTATCGTCACGCTCCGCTGGACCGATTGGAACACCGACCCGATGGTGCTGGGCGCGCTCGCGGCCGGTGCGCTCGCGTACGTGTGGATCGCGGCGCGATTTCCGCCGCGGGGCCGCCAGGTCTGGTACTTTTCGGCCGGGTACCTGGTCCTCGCCCTGGCGCTGCTCTCCCCGCTCGACCGCGGCGCCGCCTTCCTGTTCACGCTGCACATGCTGCAGCACATGCTGCTGCTGCTTGTCGCCCCGCCGCTGCTCGCACTTGCGGTGCCTCCCACGTTGCTCGGGTGGGTGTTTCAGCGGCCCGCGCTGCGGCGGGCGCTGCGCGCCCTGTGGGCGCCTGTGCCGGCGTTTGTGCTGTACAACGGTGTGCTGCTCGCGTGGCACCTGCCGGCCGCGTACGACGCGGCGCTGCGTTCCCCGTGGATCCACGCGACGGAGCACGTCACGTTCGTCGCGGCGGGGGTGATCTTTTGGGGCGTCATCGTGTCTCCCGCCCCGGCGCTCGTCCGAGCGCCCTACGGGCTTCGCCTCGCGCTGCTCCTCGGCGCGGACGTGATCAACTTCGTCCTGGGGTTCGCGCTCGCGTTCGCCGGCCGCCCGTTCTATACACCGTATACTGAGGTCGGGCGGTTGTGGGGTCTGTCGCCGCTCGACGACCTGAAGCTCGGCGGCGCCCTGATGTGGGTGATGGGGCAGATGATGTACGCGGTCCCCATGCTGATCCTCATCAACGTCATCCTGTGGCGCGACAAGGGGCGGGGGACCGCGAACACGGAGCGGCGAACACTCCAGCGTGACTGAGCCGCTGCTGGTCGTGGATCGCCTGCGCAAGTCGTTCGGCGGCGTCGCCGCGGTATGGGACATTTCCACCACCGTCGCGCGCGGCGAGATCCGGGGATTGATCGGACCCAACGGCTCCGGCAAGACGACCCTGCTGAACCTCATCGGCGGTCAGGTGGCGCCGGACGGCGGCGAGATCCTGCTCGAGGGCCGGCCCATCGCCGGGCGGCCGCCCGACCGGGTCGCCGCGCTCGGCATCGCCCGGACGTTTCAGCTCCCGCGGGTCTGTCGCCACATGACGGTGCTCGAGAACGTACTCCTGCCCGCGTGCGCAGACCACGGTCGGGCCTCGTGGTCCGCGGCGCGGGAACGCGCCGGCGCGCTGCTCCGTTTGGTGCGGCTCGACGCGCTGGCGCACATGGAGGCGCGCGTGCTGTCCGGCGGGCAGGCGATGCTGCTCCAGCTCGCCCGCTGCCTCGCCGCCAAGCCGTTGGTGCTCTGCCTGCTGGACGAACCGTTCGCCGGCGTGCACCCCGCGATCAAGGAGCGGATGGTCGAGACGATCCTCGAGATCAACCGGACCCAGAGGGTCGCCTTCCTCGTCGTCAGCCACGAGATGGCGGTGCTCGGACGGCTGGCCCGCCGGGTGTCCGTGATGCACAACGGATCGTGGATCGCCGACGGCACGCTGGCCGACGTGGCGCGCGATCCCCGCGTCGTCGAAGCGTACCTGGGCCGGGCGGGGCTCGAGCTTGCCGCGGCGCCGCCGGCCTAGCCGCGTGCGCGCGAAGCCGTTCCTTCGGACGGCGCGGGGCGCCCGAGCGCTCGCGCCGGCACGGCGAACGCTCAGGGTGACGGTGGCCGCGTGATGCTGTGGGTCGATCAGGTCGTCGCTGGGTACCACGAGGGCATCGACATCCTCGGCGGGCTCACGTTGCGTGCCGCGTCGGGACGCATCACGGCGGTGATCGGCCCGAACGGCGCGGGCAAGTCGACGTTGCTGCGCGTCGTGTTCGGCCTGCTGCAGCCGCGGAGCGGCCGCGTGCTCGTCCGGGAGCGCGAGATCCAGCGGCTGCAACCGGACGAGCGCAAGCGGTTGGGCATCGGCTACGTGCCGCAGGGGACGAGCACGTTTCCGCAGATGACGGTCGACGAGACGCTGCGCGTCGGCGGGTGGACGATTCGGCGTGATCGCGCCCGCCTCCGCGATGGGATCGCGCGGGTCTACGACCTGTTTCCCCCCCTCGCGGGGCTCCGGCGGGCCCGCGCCGGCATGCTGAGCGGCGGCCAGCTTCGCATGCTGTCGATCGCAAAAGAACTCGTCGCCATGCCGTCGCTGCTGCTCGTGGACGAACCGACCGTGGGGCTGGCGCCGCGCATCGCGGAGGACGTATACCGGCTGCTGCACCGGAGCCGGGCGCTCGGGATCACGATGCTGCTCGTGGACCAGAACATCACCGAGGCCGTGGCCGTGGCGGACGACGTGTACCTGGTTAGTATGGGGCGGGTGCAGCGCGCAGGGCCGCGGGAGACGTTCGCGGCGGACCTGCGCGGTATCGTCCAGGAGGCGTTGATCGGATCCGAGCTCGCATGACACGCGATGGGGGGTGAACGAGGATGCAGCGAAGCATCGTCGCCGCGATGGTCGCGATCCTGATCGCCGGCGGGACCGGCGCCGGGATCGGATGGGGTGCGACGCCGGGGCCGCTCGTGCTCGGCGTGCTGACGCCGCTGTCGCCGCCCGGCGATCCAGCGGCCGGGCAGTTGATCGTTCGGGGAGCGCAGCTCGGTGAACAGTACATCAATACCGTGATGGGCGGGGTGTTCGGCCCGAAGACGTCCTGCGCGCTTCCGGCGACGCCGGTGACGGTCGCGGTCGAGGACGACAGTGGCACGCCCGAGAAGTCCGTCGCCGGGTTCCGGCGCCTCGTGACGGAGGAGCACGCCGTGGGCGTGTTCGGCGCCTTCCACAGCTCCGCGATGCTGGCCACCGCGCCGCTCGCGGACGAGCTGGGCGTGCCGTACATCTCCACCCAGGCGTCAGCGGCGGACATCACCGGCAAGCACTTCCAGGCCGTGTTCCGCACGCACCCCGTCGATCCGGACCGCGCCGCCGCCTGGCTCGGGTTCATTCAGGCGCAGGGCTGGCACAAGGTCGCGATGCTGGCGGAGAACACCGACTACGGGATCGGCCTCGCCGAGGCTACGAAGACGCTGATCGCGCAGAAGAAGCTCAACATGACGCTCGACGCCGTGATCTTCGACCGCACCTCGGCCGACCTGACGCCGCAGCTGCTGAAGTTCAAGGCGGAGAAGCCAGACATCGTGCTCAACGTCGGCGTCGGGACGCCGGCGTATCTGATCATCAAGCAGGCGCACGACATCGGGTTGTTCCCGCAGACGCCGATGCTGGCGTCCTACGACTTCCCGGTGCGCCCGGAGGAGTACTGGAAGAACCTCGGCCCGACGGGGACGTCGCTGACGTTCATCTCGTACTTCCATCCCCGGATGGCGCTGAGTCCGCTCGGCAAGTGGGCGGCCGTCGAGTACGCGAAGCGCTTTCACTCCACCGCGGTGTACAGCAACCTGAACTCGTTCGGCGACGCGATGATCCTCGCCGAGGCGATGAACCAGGCATGCAGCCGCGACCCCCGTCGGATCATCGCGCAGCTCGAGCGGGGGCGATTCGACACCTGGATCGGCGACGGCGCGACGTTTCCCCGCGGGACCGGGGTGTACTGGCACCAGTGGTCGCCGCCGCTCGTGATCCTCCAGTACACGAAACAGGACGAGACCTACGATCAGGCGCCGATCCTCTACCCGCCGGCGTTGAAGACCGGAACGTTCGAGGCGGCCCACTAAGGCCGCGGAGGAGGGCGTCGAGGGCCCGCCTCCGCGGCGGCGCACGATGGACGCGACCCTGCTCACCCAGTACGTGCTCGCCGGCTTGGTCATCGGCGCGATCTACTGCCTGATGGCGGTCGGGATCACGTTCATCTACAGCGTCATGAAGATGATCAACTGGGCGATGGGCGAGTTCTACATGATCGGCGGGTACGCGCAATATCTCTTGCTCACCGACTGGCTCGGGCCCGCGCGCTGGTACCTCGCACTGCCGCTCGCGATCCTCGGCGTCGGCGTGCTCGGCATGGTCGTCGAACGGGTGCTGCTCCAACCGATGTTCGCGGGCCGGCTCGAGCGGCTGGACGAGTATGCGACGATCATGACGATCAGCCTGACGGTGCTGTTCCGGAATCTTGCCGTGGTCGTCTTCGGACCGTACCAGTTCTCCCCGCGCGACTACGCGCCCCCGGTCCAACTGGGCCCGCTGCCGATCAACGGCAGTCGGTTCGTCGCGTTCCTCGGGGCGGTGGTGTTGCTGGGGCTGTTCCAGTGGGTGGTGCGGCGGACATGGTTCGGCCTAGCGCTCCGGAGCGTGGCGCAGAATCGGGTCGGGGCGCTGTGCGCGGGGATCAGCCTGCCGCGGATCGACATGCTCGCGTTCGGGATCGGCGTGGCGCTGGCGGGAGCGGCCGGGGCGCTGCTCGCACCGGTGTTTCTCGTCTATCCGCAGAGCGGTGCGCTCAGCACGGTGAAAGGGTTTGAGATCATCGTCATCGGCGGCCTCGGCTCGCTGCCGGGCAGCGTCGTCGGCGGCCTGCTGCTCGGACTCGTGGAGAGTCTCGGCTCGGTGCTGATCTCTCCGTCGTTTCGGGACGTGTACGGATTCGGGCTGTTGCTAGTGATTCTGGCGTTCCGTCCGACAGGCCTTTGGGGCGAGCGCGCCCGGGAGGCGTAGCGCCGGTCGACGACCGGGCAGGCCGCGCGGACCCAGACGCCGCCACGGCCGCCGCCGGCGGGGTTCCCCTGACCCGGTCGGCCGTCGCGCGCCCGGCAGCGCTCGCCGGCGCGCTGATCGCGGCGGCGCTGTTGCCGCTCGCGCTGGGCAGCTACCAGATTCACGTGCTCACCGTCGCGTGCTACTACGTGATCCTGGCGTCCAGCTGGAACCTCATCGCCGGTTACACCGGGCTGTTTTCGCTCGCGCATCACACGTTTGCCGGGATCGGTGCGTACACGTCGGCGTTGCTCGTGATCCGGACGGGCGCGCCGATTCCTGTCGGCGTCGTATGCGGAGGCGCGCTCGCGTGCGCGGCGGGCTACGGCCTCGGCACGGTCACGCTGCGCATGCGCATGCTCTATCTGGCGCTCGCGACATGGGCCTTCGCCGAGTCGGTGCGGGTCGTCGTCTCGATGGAGTACGGCATCACCCGGGGGGATCTCGGTCTAGCGGTGCCCAAACTGCTCGGGACCTCGTCGCCGGTGCCCTACTATGAGGCGTTCCTGGCGTGTGCCGCGGCGACGGTGGCGGCGCTCGCGCTGCTGCTTCGCTCGCGGGTCGGCTACCGGCTGCGGGCGATCCGAGACGACGAGGGCGTCGCCCGCGCCGCCGGCGTCAACACCGTGCGGTGGAAGCGATTCGCCTTCGGCGTGAGCAGCGGCATCGCCGGCCTCGCAGGCGCGCTCTACGGCCATTACATCGGGCTGCTGAGCCCGGTTGCGATGCAGTTCGATGAGATGGCGCTGATCATCATCATGGTCATCCTCGGAGGCCAACGCACGCTGTCCGGGCCGGTGCTGGGGGCCGTCGTCGTGGAGGTGGCCTCCGAGGCGCTCCGTGCCTACGGCCAGATGCGCATGGTGGTCTTTGCGCTCGTGGTCGTGGCGGTGATGCGGCTCTATCCGCCGGGGCTCGTGGGTCTCGGCCGCGCGCTGTGGGCACGGGCGACCGCCGTTCGCCCGGGTTCCGCCGGTTAGCCTCCCGCGTCCGGCGCGCTGCCCGACCCCCCCCTCGCACGAACGCGCGGCCTGCAGCGCCGAACGCTCGACGGGGAGCGGCTTTGTCCGCGGCGAATACCACCGGGCGGGCGGGACCGCGTACGGGTGCGCCGCCCAGCGCAGACGATCCGGGAGGGACTGTTCATGCACCTGTCTAAGGCCGCCCGTGAGATCACCCCGTCGATGACGATTGGGATGGACGACCGCGCGCGCCAGCTCAGGCGGAAGGGTGTGGACGTGCTCAGCTTCGCCGCGGGCGAGCCGGATTTCGACACCCCGGAGCCGGTCAAAGAGGCGGCGATCACGGCGATCCGCGAGGGTTTCACGAAGTACACCGGCCCCGCGGGCATTCCGGAGCTGCGCCAGGCCGTCGCGACGCGCCTGCGAGAGGACTACGGCGCCGCGTACGACCCCGAGGAGGTCGTCATCACCGCGGGAGGCAAGCCGGCGCTCTACTCCGCGCTGCGCACGCTCTGTGATCCTGGAGACGAGGTCTTGGTCCCGGTGCCCGCGTGGGTCTCGTACACGGAGCAGGTGCGCCTCGCAGGTGCGGTGCCGATTGCGGTGCCCACCAACGCCGGAGACGACTGGCAGCCGCGGCCCGAGCAGATCGCGCGGATGATCGGGCCCCGTACCCGGGCGATCATCGTCGATTCGCCCCACAACCCCACCGGTGCGGTGTACACGCGCGAGACGCTGGAAGGCCTCGTCGCGCTGGCCAAGCAGCACGACGGGTTCTACCTGTTCAGCGACGAGATCTACGAGAGCATGGTCTACGACGGAGCACGTCACACCTGCGTGCCCGGGACGTGGCCCGAGGCGCGCGACAAGATCGTGCTCCTCAACTCCATGTCGAAAACGTACGCGATGACCGGCTGGCGGATCGGGTACGCGGCGGCGCCCAAGGCGATCGCGTCGGCGATCACGGACATCCAGGCGCACTTGGCGGGGAACCCGAACTCCATCGCGCAGAAGGCCGCGCTCCACGCGCTGACCGCCCGGGTCGATCTCTCCGCGATGGTCGCAGAGTACGACCGCCGGCGGAAGTACATCGTCGCCCGGCTCAACGAGATTCCCGGCGTCGAGTGTGGGACCCCGAAGGGCGCGTTCTACGCGTTTCCGGATTTCCGCGGCGTGCTTGGGCGGGGGGGCCGCCCCGCCACGTCGCTCGCGCTGGCGGAGCATCTCCTCGACCAGGCGCACGTGGCCGTCGTCCCGGGAGAGGCCTTCGAAGCGCCGGGCTACCTCCGGCTGTCCTACGCGACGTCGATGGCGCGCATCGAGGAGGGGCTGAACCGGATCGCGCAGGCGCTCGCCACCCCGCTCGGGGCGGCGCAGCGCTCGGCGGCGGCGTCCGCCCGCGCCGCCCGGCGGGACGATCCTCGCTGAGGGGCGCGCGCCGACCCATCCCGCGCCCCGCGTGATCGGGGCGCACGAAGGAGTGATGATCATGATGTTCCCGGCGGAGTTTCGTAACGAGCCGTTCCGCGACTTCTCAACCGACGCGGCGCGGCGGGAGATGCTGGAGGCGATCCGCTCGGTCGGCGCCGAGCTCGGGCGCGAGTTTCCGCTGTGGATCGACGGCAAGCCGGTGCGCGGTGGAAAGACGTTTCGGTCGATGAATCCGTCGCAGTCCGAGCAGGCGGTGGCGGTCCTTCACCAGGCCGGCGCCGACGAAGTGGAGGCCGCGGTGCAGGCGGCGGCCCGCGCGTACGAGTCGTGGCGGCGGGTGCCGGCCGAGGAGAAGGCGGCGCTGCTCATGCGCGCCGCGCATATTCTCCGAAGCCGCCGGATGCGCGCGGCGGCGTGGATGTGCTACGAGGTCGGCAAGAACTGGGCCGAGGCCGACGGCGACGTCGCGGAGGCGATCGACTTCGTCGAGTACAACGCGCGCGAGATCCTGCGTTACGCCCCGGGGCGGGCGCTGCCGCCGATCGACGGCGAGATGAGCGAGTACACGTACATCCCGATCGGGGTCGTCGCGGTGATCTCGCCGTGGAACTTCCCGCTGGCGATTCCCACCGGGATGGCCGTCGGCGCGATCGTGTCCGGCAACACCGTGGTGATGAAGCCTGCGAGCGATTCGGCCGCGGTCGCCTACCAGATCCTGGAGGCCCTGACCGAGGCCGGGCTGCCGCCGGGGGTGCTGAACCTGATCCCCGGCCCGGGCGGCGTGGTGGGGGAGGGGCTCGCGACGCACCCCAAGGTGCGCATGATCGCGTTCACGGGCTCCCGGGAGGTCGGCACCCACCTGTTCGAGCTCGCGGCCAAAACGCCGCCGAGCCAGATCTGGCTCAAGCGTATCATCGCCGAGATGGGCGGCAAGAACGCGATCATCATCGACGACGAGGCGGATCTCGACGAGGCGATCGCGGGCGTGATGGCGTCGGGGTACGGCTATCAGGGACAGAAGTGTTCCGCCGGCTCCCGCGTGGTGGTGACGCCGAAGGCGTACAAGCCGCTCACGGAGATGCTAGTCGAGCGGGTGCGGCGTCTCGAGGTGGGGCCGGGGCCGGAGAACTTCCCGGCGGGCCCCGTCATCAACGCGCCGGCCGCGCAAAAGATCCTCGAATACGTCGAGGTCGGCAAGCGCGAGGGGCGTCTCGCCGTCGGCGGGGGGCGCGCGCGGGAAGGCGGTCACTACCTGACGCCGACGGTGTTCCTCGACATCGCCCCGGACGCGCGGATCGCGCAGGAGGAGATCTTCGGCCCCGTGGTCGCGGCGATCCCGGCGAAGACGTTCGACGACGCGCTCAGGATCGCCAACGGGACGGCCTTCGGGCTCACCGGTTCCGTGTACTCACGCAACCCGGAGAAGCTTGCCAAGGCGCGGCGCGAGTTTCTGTGCGGCAATCTGTACCTGAACCGGAAGTGCACGGGGGCGATGGTCGGTACCCACCCGTTCGGCGGCTTCAACATGTCGGGGACCGACAGCAAGGCGGGCGGCCCCGACTACCTGCTCAACTTCCTCCAGCCCAAGGTGGTCGCCCACAAGTACCGGTAGGCGAGCGGGCGGCCCCGCCGCGATCTTCGCCGTCGGGATCCTACATCGGGATCACGGGCAACACGACGTGGGACGGACGCTCCGCGTCGTGGAAGATCGTCTGGACGGCGGTCTGCGCCACGAGCTCGCGGCCCAGCAGGCCTCCCGTGTTCGGGTTGACGTCGAACCGGGGAAAGTTCGACGACGAGATGTGGACGCGGATCTGATGACCCCGCTGGAACACCAGGCCCGTGGGGTACAGTGTGATCGTGAACTCATAGACCTTGCCCGGTTCCATCAGCTCCGGTGTTTCCCACGAGTTGCGGTACCGCGCGCGGATGATCGAGTCGCCGATGTTCAGCTCGTACCCGTCCGGGTAGTCGGCGTTCGGCGGGTAGACGTCGATCAGCTTGGCCGTGTAGTCGGTGTCCGGCGCGGTGGACGCGGCCCAGAGTTTGACGACGACCGTGCCCGTGACCTCGACGTCGCGATCCAGCGCCGGCGTCGAGAACACCAGCACGTCCTGCCGCGCCGAGAGGGGGAGGGCATCCTTCGCCCCGAACACGTGCGGGCCGCCGCGCTGGTCGAACCCGCCGCCGGGCATGAGATCGTAGCCGACGGAGATGTTCCCGCCGATCGTGGGGACCGGATCCTTCGGGTCGAAGACGTAACGCGACGGCGCGGCGCCCGACGGCGGCTGCTTCGGCGACAACCCCCCGCCCGGCTGCAGGTAGAACGGCGTGTACTCGGTGCGCGCGAGCGGCCACTCCCGCTCGAACCGCCAGCTCCCTCCGACATCGAGCTTGTTGGTCCCCGCGATCTTGCGCCCCGAGCCGCCGCCCATGACGAAGATCTGGACCGGCGGCTTGTCCAGCACACCGTTCTGCTGCCCTTTGAGCACCGCGTCAAACCACCGCAGGCGAAAATAATTGTAACCGAGCGGGGCGTCCGGCCCGAATTCGGCATCGCCGGAGTACGAGAGGTCGATGTTGCCGCCGCCGTGGATCCACGGGCCCATCACGAGGCGCACGGGCCCCTTCTTGCGCCGGCCCAGCTCGACGTAGTTGGTGACGGTCGACCGCGCGTACGAATCGTACCAGCTCCCCAACAGGTAGATCGGCACGTCCGCGTGCCTGTCGTACAGACCGTCGATCGAGTACGCCGGCCGGCTGCGCCAGTAGTCGTCGTACTCGCCGTGCTGCCAGATATCCATCAGCCACCGCTCGTAGGACGGGACGTGGCGAAGGGGGCTCAGGCCGGGCTTGAGCGGGTGGCGCCCGAGCCACGACCGGATGTCCGCCCACGCCTGCCGCATCGCCGCGCGCTTCACTGGGTCGGCGGCCACTTCTTTCGACGTCGTCGCCATCATGAACGCGTAGATGAAGAATCGGACCTCGAGCGCGCCCCCCTGCCGCATCGACGCGGTGTGGTAGTTGTGGAACCCGTGGCTGACGAACTGGGCGGCGAGCCCGGGCGGGTTCAGGGCGGCGAGCCCGGTCTGCGTGCAGGACGAGTAGGACAGCCCGATCGTCGCGACCCGCCCGTCGCACCACGGCTGCGCGCGCACCCACGCGACGGCCTCGACCCCGTCGGGTCCCTCGTTGCCGAACGGGTACCACTCGCCCTCCGACGCGAAGCGTCCCCGCACGTCCTGGATAACGACCGCGTAGCTGTGGCCGGCGAAGAACTTCGCGGCCATGACCCCGGCGGGGCCGAGCTTATCGTACGGCGTGCGTTCGAGCAGCACGGGCCACGGGCCGCCGCCGCCGGAAGGCAGATAGACGTCCGAAGCGAGCTTCGTCCCGTCGCGGAGCCGCATCATCACATTGCGTTCGGTGGTCACGTCGTACATCAGCACGGTGAATGCACCTCCGATTCGCGTCCAAGAAGACTTAGGTGGCAGCGCCGACGGGTCCTCGTGCGCGATCGGACAGAGGGGAGTGCGCCTGCGAAGAGTAGTTAACAGACCAGGACCACGTCGACCACCAGGAGGCGGGCGTGCCACAGGTCAAGGTCGTGACGACGGTGCGGGCGGTGCTCGGGGCGTTTGTCGGGGAAGCGCTCGGCGCGCTCGGGGCAGAGTTGGTGGAAGTCCCGGGCCCTGGCGACGAGGAGTTCCTGCGCGTTGCCCGCGACGCCGACGCGCTGATCGGCGGGGGGCGGCCCATCACCAAGGGCATCATCGACGGGCTTGGGAAGTGTCGGGTGATCGCGCTCGGCAGCGTCGGCGTGGACTCCGTCGACGTGGCGGCCGCCACGTCGCGCGGGATCCCGGTGACCAACGTCCCCGACACGTTCATCGAAGAAGTCGCCGACCACGCCATGATGCTGATCCTGGCCACGTTCCGCCGGGTGATCGTCACGGACCGGTTCGTCCGAGAAGGGCGGTGGCGGGAGGGGCGGCCGCTCTTGTCCCAATTCCCGAGGTTGATGGGCCAGACGCTCGGGTTCATCGGCTTCGGGCACGTTGCGCGGGCTGTCGCGACCCGGGCCAAGGGGTTTGGGGTGCGCATGCTGGCCTATGACCCGTACGTAGAGGAGCTGGTCATGACCCAGTGGGGCGTGGAGCCCGTGGATTTGACCGAGCTACTACAACGGTCCGACATCGTGTCCATGCACGCCCCGGCGACGGCCGACGCCCATCGTCTGTTGACCGATGAGCATTTCCGGTCGATGAAGCGCACGGCGCTGTTCATCAACACGGGCCGCGGCCAGACCGTGGACGAAGGGGCGCTCATCAGAGCCCTCGAGGAGGGGTGGATCGCGGCCGCGGGGTTGGATGTGCTCGAGCAGGAGCCGCCGGCCGCCGCGAATCCGTTGCTGCGCATGGACAACGTTGTGCTCACCCCCCACGTGGCGTCGGCGTCGGCCCGGATGGACCCGGCCCGCTGGCGCCGGGTGGGGCAGGAGATCGCCCTTGTCTTGAGCGGCCGGTGGCCGATGAGTTGCGTGAACCCTTCGGTGCTGGGGCAGACCGGCCTCGCCCGGTGGCAGCCCCACTCGATGGAGCGGGGGCCGGGCGCCTAGGCCGGGTGAATCGTCTTGCGCAGGAGACCCTGCCGCACCATGCGAGGGCAACCCCGCCCCCGGACGGGCGTGGCAGCGAGACGTCGTCATCCTGGAGGTGGACGGTGCGTCTTTCGTCGATGATCCAAGCCGTGGATCTGCACGCGTGCGGAGAACCCGGCCGCGTCATCGTGGGCGGTGTGCTCGATGTGCCTGGACGCACGATGTTTGAGAAGAAGGTTTACCTGGAGACCCACGCGGACCATCTTCGCAAGCGCATGCTGCGCGAGCCCCGCGGGTATCCTGCCGCCAACTGCAACCTGATCCTGCCGGCGACCCAGCCCGAGGCCCACGCCGGGTTTGTCATCATGGAGCAAACTGAATATCCGCCGATGTCCGGCACCAATACGATCTGCGTCGTGACGGTCCTCATCGAGACGGGCATGGTTCCGGCGGTCGAGCCGGTGACCACCCTGACGCTCGACACCCCCGCGGGGTTGATCTCTGTTCAGGCGGCCGTCGCCGGCGGCAAGGTGACCGAGGTCACGTTTCAAAACGTGCCCGCGTTTGCCGTCCATCTCGACACCAAGGTGGAGGTGCGCGGGCTCGGCACGGTGACGGTCGATGTGGCCTACGGCGGGATGTTCTATGTCATCGCCGACGCGTCGCAAGTGGGATTGCGTCTGACGGCGGACGAAGGCCGAGACATCATCCGCATCGGAGAGATGATCAAGGCCGCGACCAAGGAGCAGCTTCCGGTGGTGCACCCTGAGAATCCCAAGATCGCCGGGGTCACGATCGCCGAGCTGACCGCGCCGCCGACGCGCCGTGGCGCCACGGCAAAGAACACCGTCATCGTCTCCACCGGCACGCTCGACTGGGCTCGTCAAGAATCCTGGACCGGGATCTTGGACCGATCCCCGTGCGGGACTGGTACGTGCGCCAGGATGGCCGCTCTTCACGCCAAGGGAAAGCTGCCCCTCCACGAGGACTTTGTCCACGAGGGGATCCTGGGGACCACGTTCACGGGCCGACTCATCGGAGAAGCCAGGGTCGGGCCGTACGCGGCCGTGATACCACGGCTCTCCGGCCGGGCGTGGATCACCGGATTTGCCCAGTACGTCGTTGACCCGGACGATCCGTTTCCGAACGGCTTTATCGTGGGCGACTTGTGGGGGCTCGCGGAGGGCTGAGCGAAGCGGGGGCGTCCCGCTCGGCGTGCTTGATGATTTAGCAGAGGAGAATGCAAACGTGCCTTCGCTGGGCCGCCCGGCGGGTCCGAACGGGCAACTGGGCCGGGCTCCTCGGGCGGGAAGGGGGGGTGGGGAGCCACGGCGTAAATCTCAGGGTACGATGAGAGCCCGTGGGGCTCTCTGGAAGCGGCACGAGGTGTGGCGATGGGCGTCACCCTTTCGGTTCAGTCGGATGCGCTCTCGGCCGAGGCCCTGCAGGATCTCACTCGAGATCTCTGCAGAACATTAAACAGAGAAGCCGACGTGCGGGCCACGGTGGCTGAAACGGCGGCCGGCCCGGGAGCCCGGGCCGCCGGGATCG
>DASQGM010000256.1:0-2109 GCA_035632615.1 bacterium
GACATCCTGGACGCCGAGATCACTCACAATCCGGAAAATAGGAAACGGTGGAGACCTCCCAATGGACATCTCGCTGCTCGTGACCACAACGTCGAACATCTCGCGCCAGCCGGGCCGGGCCAATCAAGCCTTGAGAATCAACACCATGACAGCCCTATGCAATCCCACGCAGCCAGGTGCGTGGTGGGCGCGCGAGGACTTGAACCTCGGACCTCTTCCGTGTCAAGGAAGCGCTCTGACCCCTGAGCTACGCGCCCGGCTCGTCTCGGATTCTACGGTATCGCCCCCACCCCGTCAAGGAACGCGCCCACGCGACGCGGATCGCCGGCGACGGCCGCGAATGTCACACGATGCGTAGACACACCACAGCGTCGTAGACTGTGACCCTACCGCGGGCCAAGGCATCGGCGCGTGACGCGGCGAACTACCGACTGGATCGTCACGTGCACCGGTCGGACACCACGTGGTCGAACCCATGACGACGCTGCTCAGGGTCCTGGCGATCTGCCTCGCGACGGCGCTGGTGGCGCCGGTCGCTGCGCTCCCCGAGTCGTATCCGATCAGTCCCTCGGTAACTCCCCTCGTGCGGACGGGATTGGATGTCTTCCTCGAGAATCCGCCCGACGTCGTCCGCGGAAAGCGCGTGGGGCTGATCACGAATCCGAGCGGCGTGGACGCGCGTCTCCGCAGCGCGGCGGACCTGCTCGCCGCCGACCGCGACATCCACCTCGTCGCGTTGTTCGGCCCCGAGCACGGCGTCCGCGGCGATCAGGGGGCCGGCGCCGCGGTGAAGAACAGCGTGGATCCCAAGACCGGGCTGCCCGTCTATAGTCTGTACGGGGCGACGCGCAAGCCCACGGCGGCGATGCTCCGCGGCATCGACGTGCTCGTCTTCGATATCCAGGACGTCGGGGCGCGGTTCTACACCTACATGTCCACGCTCGCCGTCTCGATGCAGGCGGCCGCAGCGCAAGGCATTCCGGTCGTTGTGCTGGACCGGCCCGACCCGCTCTCGGGCGACCTCGTCGCCGGCCCCGTGCTCGATCCGAAGTGGACCTCGTTCTTCGGCCTGTACCCGATCCCGATTCTGTACGGGATGACGATCGGCGAGCTGGCGCGCTTCTTCAACGGCGAGTTCGGCATCGGCGCGAACCTGGTCGTGGTCCCGATGGAGGGCTGGCGCCGATCGATGTGGTTCGACCAGACGGGGCTGCCGTGGGTGATGACGTCCCCGGGCATCCCGCACTTCCGGACGGCCGAGTTGTACCCGGTCACGGGGCCGATCGGCGACACCAACCTGTCCGTCGGGGTGCTGACGACCGAGCCGTTCGAGCTCGTCGGCGGCACCTTCATCCAGCCGTGGCATCTGCGTGGCGCGCTCGAGGCGCGGCGGCCGGGCGGCGTCGCGTTTCGGGAAGACTACTGGCGAGGCGAGCCGTGGACCCCGACGGGCGGGCCGGAGTACGCCGGCGTCGAGATCCGCGTCGCGGACCGGGCCGCCTACCGGCCGGTGGATCTGATGCTGCAGATCCTCTACGTCGTCCACCAGCTCTACCCCACCAAATTCCGCTGGGGCGCCGCCTTCGGGGGCCAGTACACGTTCGACCTCGACATGGGCACCGACCAAGTGCGGTTGGGGCTGGCGGCCGGCCGGACGCCGGAGCAGATCGAACAGCAATGGGAACCGGGCCTCGCGCGTTTCCTCAAGGCCCGGGAGCCGTATCTCCTCTACCACTGACGGGCGCGTTCCGCCGTCCCGGCAGGCCCGGCGCCCGATCCGCGACCCCGTAAACCGCGTCCGCGTGTCAGAGCAGCGGTTCGATCGTCTGACGCACCTCCGCGGACGACAGGACCGGCACGATCTCAAACTCGATGAGGTCGCTCCAAAACGCGACCCACTGGTGCAACAGGCGCACGTCGTCGCACTCCATGATCTGGAAACAACGATCGAAGTTCGCCTCGATCCAGCTGCCAACGTACTTCAGGCCGTCCGGGACGCCGCGGCCTTCGTCGCGGAGGCGACGGTACACCGCCCTCGCGTCGCGGTTCCGGAACCGCTCGACGACCATGAACTGCATGATGCGTCCCCCGCGCGTGATGTGACGGCGG
>DASQGM010000257.1:0-40043 GCA_035632615.1 bacterium
CCACCTCGACGAGCCAAAGCGATGGCCCCGCAGGGGAAGCCCGCCGGAGGAGCACGCCGCCACCACCATGATCACCACCACCACGCCGAATAGCCGAGACGGCCTCTCCGGCTGAGGGAGTCCGCACGGGACTTCCATCAAGCGACCGGGAACCGTATCGGGAGCCATGAGCCGGCCCGCGGTTCAAATGCAATCTCGCTCATCGTTGTCGCGGATTCAGGCACTCGTGGCCGTGGTGTTGTGGGGAGCCATCTATCCTGCAGCCAAGATCGCGCTCCACGACATCCCAGTCGTTGACTTCATTTTTCTTCGCGTCTTCATCGCGGCGGCGATCCTGTTCGTTCTGGCAGGTCCTCCCAGGAGGTTCGTGCCGCCGAGGGCGCTTTGGCCTGCGGTTGCGTTCGCCGGTGTCGCGCAGATCGCGTCCCAAACCCTTCTGCACGCCGGGATACGATTCACGACCGCCGGAATCGCGGCGCTCCTGCTTGCGACCTCGCCGCTCCTGTCCGGCACATGGTCCGCACTCTTCTGGCGCGTACACCTTGCCGGACGCCAGTGGTTCGGGTTGCTTGCCGGGCTCCTCGGAATCGTGTTCGTCATCGGCCCAGGCGGACCAACATTTGACGGGGCCCACGTCCTGGGAGACATGCTATCGCTCGGCGCGGCAGCCGTCTGGGTCCTGTACAGCACTTTCATCGGGCCACTTGTCGGCGCATTGGGAACCATACGGGCGACGGCGTGGTCGATGATTGTCTCCGTTTCCCTGTTCACACCGTTCGCCGTCCTCCCATTGGAGCATGTGGAATGGTCCGGCGTGTCCTGGCAGGCATGGGCAGGACTCTTCTATAGCGCAATTGTGGGGCAGGTCGTCGCGATGGTGCTGTGGGGACGCTCAATCCACAGTCTTGGTGTGCACCAAGCCATGGTCTATATGTATCTAGAACCCATTTCGGCAGTAGTCATTGCCGCCGCGCTGCTCGGCGAGTCGCTGTCGTCCATTCAAGTGGGAGGGGCTGTACTGACTTTCGCTGGGATGTGGTGGGCGTCAGGTCGATCGATATCTCTCCAGTCGGGCGCACGACAACGTCGGACGAACGAGCGGTGACTGCTGGGGTAACCGTCAAGCGTCTCGGCGAAGGCGCTCATGTGTAGACAACGTGCCTGAGCAGCTACAACGAGGCCTCGGGCTCTTGGCCGTCGCGCTCCAACCAGGAGCGCGTGAGGAACAGCCAGAACGCGAGCCCCGCGTAGGGACCGTAGCGGCGAAAATCCCGGACGATCGTCCGGTCCGCGATCCGGCGCCGGCCGCGCAGCTTCGCGTACGCGGGCCGGGTCCACGAGTCGAGCGTCAACCGCGAGTAGCGCCCAAGCAGCATCATGATGTGCGCGGTGGCGTACGGCCCGACCCCCGGAAGTGCGACGAGCCGTTCGGCGATCTCGTCGTCGGAGAGCGACGAGGATCCGGACCGCGCGAGCGCCTCGAGGTCCGCCGAGCCGTCGGCCGCGGCACGCGCCACCGCGCGCAGGTACGGCCCGCGATAGCCCGCACGGACCACGTCCCGATAGAACCGCAGCGGAGCGCGGGCCATCGCCTCCGGCGAAGGAAACCCCCGACCGCGCCACCCACGCTGGGGTGCGCCGGGTGCGGGGTCGCCGAGGCGCTCGACGAGCGTACCGACCATCCTCCGCGTCAGCGCCCACGAGCAGTTGGTGGTGCAGATCGTCTTGACGACGTCCTCGAACACCGTGGGACTTCGGATCATGCGCCCCGCACCGCCGCAGACCCACGCAAGTTCGGGGTCGCCGCGGGCCGCGGCGTAGAACGAGGACAGGTCCTCATCGAGACGCAGGATATGGCGAAGCACGACGCGCAGGCGCCCGCCCACGCGGGGACCCACCGGCCCGCCTCCCACGCGCACCGACGCCCACCCGCCGTCCGCGGGCGCGATCCAAACCGTCCGCGGCCGGCTGCCCGCGACGGGCACGGTGACCTGGAGCACGTGCGTGCCCCGGTCCAACGCCATCGGCGGCAGATCGCCAAACCCGTGGGAAAGGAACGTCCGCCGAAGATCGACCGGCTCGCCGCCGGCACCGGCGATGGGAAGTCGAAAGACGGTCTCGCCGGGCAAGCGCTAGTATCCCGCCGGGATCCCCTGGAGCGCCCGAATGTAGCAGATCTGGCCGCAGTGGTAGCCGTCGTGCGCGATCAGCCCGAGAATCGTGCTCGACAGCGCAGCCGACCTGCCCGGGGCCGGCGCGTCCAGATCCGCATCGGATCGCTTCGCGAGCTCCGCCTTGAGCCGACCGTGGGCCGCGGCGAGCCGCTCCACCGAGGCGCGCCACGCTTCGTCGGTGACGCTCCCGATCTCGCGGAAGTCGACGCCGGCCGCCCATCCCTTCGGCTTCGGCGCGATGCCGGCCATGGAGTCTGCGACATCTTCCATCCAGAGCGACAGGTGGTTGACGATCTTCCAAATCGAGTTACGGCCCGGCCCCGGACTCCACGCCGCCTGGGCGGCCGTCACGTCAACGGCGGCGCGCAGCGCGATCTGCCAGCCGCTCACGTTGAAGACCTCGTCAATCCCGCGAAGCAGCAGGTCGATCCTGGTCGCCATGTTGCCTCCCCTGTGCGAGATCGAATCGAACGCGCCGCGTCGCCCTCGACGGATCGACGCCGGTGGGCATCACGCGGCGCGACCGTCCCCCGCTGCCCCGCACGGCTTCGTCACCGCCGCCAGCGCACGCCCGCGCGCCGCCGACCGCACTCCCAGCAGGCCGACGAGCCAACCGAGGATCGCGCTGTGCCGCGCCTGTCCCGAACCTACCGCGCGCGCCAGCCGGTCGGAACACGCTTCCTGCCTCCAGGCTCCGATGCGCTCCTTCGTGATCACTTCATACGCGTACGAGTTCCAATGCATGATCGAGTCCCTCCATAAAGAGAGTCAACGTACCAGATCAACCCACACGCGCCCGTTCCAAGACCGCGCTCGCGAGGATGATACCGCGAGACCGGCCGCGCGGCTTCCAGCGAGCGGGCAGGAGCGAGCCTGTCCGCACGGCCAGCGGAACCCAGGAGGACGCCGCTCACGAAACCACCGGCGCGCGACCGGCGACGACCGTCGCGCGATCGGCGCGCGGAGCGTCCCCGCTCGCGGCGGCGAGCAGCCGCGTCCACGGAAGCAACCCAACGAGACGGTCCCCCTCCATCACGGGCAGCACCTGTGCGCATGCCAGGCGCATGGCCGCGGCGGCCGTCGAGAGGGATGTGTCCGGAGTCACCGTCGCGGCCGCCGGCGCGGTTGCGCGAGCGACCGTCATCCGGTCGAGCACGTCGCGAAGCTCGTACACGTCCAGCGTCGTCGCTTCGGACGGCGTAAACCGGAGCAGCGACTTTTCGTCCACAAGGCCGACGAATCGAGATTCCTCGAGGACCGGGAGCGCCGTCGCCCGGTGCTCCCGCAGCAGACGAAGCGCGGTCCCGATCGTGGTACGGGGCGTAATTGCAGGCAGGGCCGCCGCCATCCACTCCCGAACGCGCGCGTCATTCAGATCGATGCTCATCGCAGCCACCTCCGGCTCACCGCTGTGTCGCATTGACGAATCAGATCCTCATGATATGTAGTGTGTTGAATATATCATGGCGATCTGATGCGTGTCTACCCCATCTGCCCTTCCGAGCTTAGCGATTCCCGCCTGGTTCATCTATCCGATTCTTGGTGCGAACATCGTGCCCCACGACACCACCAACGGACCCCTTGCGCACCTGCCGTATAACCTGCTATACTCGTTTTGCTAGTGACATCATAACCTGATCGTGATAACTTGTCAATAGCGAATTGAAGGTTATATTGCGGATGCGGCTTTGAAGATCATGTCATTTTGGGGCCCGACCGGCGAGACCGATGCCGGCGGCGAGGCGGGATCATGACAACCGAGGCAGCACGACAATCGCGGGAATATGTCTTCGACCTCTCGGGCGGATCGTTGTGCCTGGATTTCGCCAATACCATCAGCGGGTCGCGCGCGCATCCGACCGAGCGGTTGCGCTCCTACGAGGACCTGGTGTCCTGGGGCCGGCAGTCGGGAGCAACCACCGAAGACGTCGCCGAACGGCTCGCCCACGCCGCACAGCGCCGCCCGCGCGACGCCGCCACCGTGCTGGGCGAAGCGGTGCGGCTCCGCGAGGCGCTGTTCCGGGTCTTCTTCGCGTCCGTAGCCCTGCGTGCCCCCGACCAAGCCGACGTCGATCTGCTGAACTCGGCGCTGTCAGAGGCGCTGAGACACCATCGCATCGTCAAGACGCCCGAGGGGTTCGCGTGGGGGTGGGCCGACGACGTGGACGCGCTCGAGCGCATCCTGTGGCCGGTCGTCCACTCCGCGACGGACCTCCTGACCTCGCCCGACCTACGCCGCGTCCGGCACTGCGCCGGCGCCAACTGCGACTGGCTGTTCATGGACCTGAGCCGGAACCGGACGCGCCGGTGGTGCGACATGAAGGGGTGCGGCAATCGCGCCAAGGCGCGGCGGTACTACGAGCGCCACCGCGCCCACGCCGACGGGGGCCACGCACCGGGATAGCGGGCGCCCGGGCCCGGCCGCATTCGCCCCTGCCCCGCCGGGGGTCTCTCATTTTGCTATAGTGAGAGCGTGACGCAGGCCGGGCCGGGCACGCTCTATCTCGTGGCGACCCCGATCGGGAACCTTGAGGATATTACGCTTCGCGCGCTGCGAGTGCTTCGCGAGGCGGCGGTCATCGCGGCCGAAGACACGCGGCACACGCGGAAACTCCTCGCCCATCACGACATCCCGGGTCACCTGGTCAGCCTGCACGAACACAACGAGGTCGCGCGGATCCCGGAGTTCATCGCGCGCCTGCGCGGCGGCGATTCGATCGCGCTCGTGTCGGACGCCGGCCCGCCCGGGCTGAGCGATCCCGGGACGGCGCTGATCGCCGCGGCGGCGGCCGCGGGCGTCCCCGTCGTCCCGGTCCCGGGCCCGAGCGCGCTGCTCGCCGCCCTCGTCGTGTCGGGGTTTCCGACCGCGCCGGTCACCTTCCTGGGTTTTCTCCCGGTCGGGTCGGCCGAGCGGCGACGCGCCCTCGAGGCTGCCCGCGCCCTCCCGCACACACTCGTGCTGTACGAGGCTCCCCACCGCCTGCGAAAGACGCTCGCGGCGCTCGACGAGGTGTGGGGAGACCGCCGAATCGCGGTGGCGCGCGAGTTGACGAAGATCCACGAAGAGGTGTGGCGGGGGCGCGTGCGCGAAGCCCTAGAGCACTTTTCGTTACATCCGCCCCGGGGCGAATTCACACTCGTGGTCGAGGGGGCGTCCGCGGTCACCCGCGCGCCGTCCGAGACGCCTCCGCCGGACGACGTCGCCACGCGCGCCGAGGATACCGCCCGCGCGGCCCTCCGGGCGGCGCTCGCCGAGGGGCAGGCGCCGTTTCAGGCTGTACGTCGCGCGGCACGCACCAGCGGGCTCCGGCGGAACGAGGTGTACCGGCTCTGGCTGGCGATCAAGCAGGAGGCCACGCGATGAAAACCGTGCACAAGGCACGCGACGAGGCCGAAGCGCTGATGCTGCAGGGTCTGCTCGAGGAAGCGGGCATCCCGGTGTTGCTGCGGTCCCGACAGATTCCCGGGTACGGCGAGGTCGTGGAGCGCGCGACCGGCGTGTGGGGCGATCTCCTCGTCCCCGACGAGCGGGAAACGGAGGCGCACGCGCTCGTCACGGGCTACCTTACCTCGTCACGGGAGGCTCGCGCTGCGGCGCCGGAGCGGCTCGGCGGCGTGATCGTGCCGGTCGTCACCCTGTTCGACGAGCGCGGCGGCATCGACGAGGCGGCAAACGTCCGCCACCTCGAGTGGCTGATCCGCCGCGGCGTGCACGGGCTGTTTGCGCTCGGTACCACGGGGGAGTTCACGTCGCTCTCGCGCGAGGAACGGCGGGCGTTCGCAGAGCTGGTCGTGGGGACGGCGGGCGGCCGTGTGCCGGTGCTCATCGGCGTGAGCAGCCCGTGGACCGATGAGGCGATCGCGCACGCGGAGCACGCGGAGGAGATCGGCGCGAGCGGGGTCGTGGCGGTCCTTCCGTACTATTGGATCCCGCCCGATCGCTCGATCTATGAGCATTTCAGGCTGCTCTCGGTGGGGACCTCGCTCCCGGTCTACATCTATAACTTCCCGGCGCTCACCGGACGGAGCATCCCGCCGAAGCTCGTGGCGCGCCTCGTGGCCGACCGCCCCAACATCGCGGGCATAAAGGATACGGTGGACAGCATCGCCCACATCCAGGAAACGCTCACGCTCGCGCGCGCCGTGCGCCCGGACTTCACGGTGCTGTGCGGGATGGACTACCACCTGCTCAACACAATGCTGATGGGGGGCGACGGCTGCGTCCCGGGATCGGCCAACTTCGTTCCCGAACCGTTCGTCCGGATCTACGCGGCGGCAACCGCGGGGCGCGTGACCGACGCCGCAGAGGACGCCAGGACGCTGGCGCCGATTCCCACCGTCTACGGCGAGGACGCGCCCGCGTTCGTCATCGTCAAGGAAGCCATGGTGATGACCGGCCTGATCCCGCACGCGACGACCCGGCCGCCGGCCCTGCCGCTCACCGACGATGAGCGACGGCGCCTGCGCCGCGGCCTGGCCGAGATGGGGGTCGTCCGGTGACGCCGCGGCGTCCCGCCGCAGACGAGCTCCGCATCGGCCTCCTCGGCTGCGGCACGGTCGGGGCGGCGGTGGTTCGCCTGCTCCGTACCAACGGCGAGGAGATTCGGCGGCGCACGGGGCTGACGCTCCGCCTCGTTCGGGTCGCCGTCGCCCACCCCGAGAAGAGCCGGGGGATCGTGTTCGACCCGGGTGTCCTCACCGGGAACGCGGCCGAGGTCGTCGCCGACGCGCGGGTGGACTGCGTCGCCGAGGTGATGGGCGGGGTCGATCCGGCGCGCGCGCTGCTGCTCGACGCGATCGAGCGCGGCAAGAACATCGTGACCGCCAACAAACAGCTGATCGCCCGCCACGGACCGGAGCTGTTCGGGGCGGCGGCCCGCGCCGGCGTCGACCTGCGGCTCGAGGCGAGCGTCGGCGGCGGGCTGCCGGTGATCCAGCCGCTGAAAGAATCGCTCGCCGCGAACCGGATCGGCGAGCTGTGGGGCATCCTGAACGGCACGACCAACTACATCCTGACGAAGATGGCCGACGAGGGATGGGAGTTCGACCGCGCGCTCGAGGACGCGCAGCGCCGCGGCTTTGCCGAGGCCGACCCGTCCGACGACGTGGACGGCCACGACGCCGCGGCGAAGCTCGCGATCCTGGCGACGATCGCGTTCCACACCCCGGTGCGGGTCGACGACGTCTACCGCGAGGGGATCCGTCGCGTCACGACCCAGGACATTGCGTTCGCCCGCGAGCTCGGGTTCGCCGTCAAGCTGCTCGCCATTGCCCGCGACTACGACGGCCGCGTGGAGGCCCACGTGCACCCGGCGTTCCTGCCGCTCGGCCACCCGCTCGCCGCGATCCGCGACGAGCTCAACGCCCTGTTCGTGCGCGGCGACTTCGCCGGCGAGGTGATGACGGTCGGCCGCGGCGCCGGCGGGGACCCGACCGCGAGCGCGGTCGTGGCCGACCTGATCGACGTGGCGCGGAACCGGTTCGCCGGCGCGCACGGCCGCGTCGGGTGGAGCGCGCTTACGCCCCGGCCGGTCCGGCCGATCGAGGAGACCGCGTCCCCCTTCTATCTCCTGATGCAGGTCACCGACCGCCCCGGCGTGTTTGCCCGGATCGCGACGATCTTCGGCGAGGAGGGCGTGAGCATCGCGTCGATCGTCCAGAAGAGCCGCGGGCACGCGGCGGAGATCATCATGGTGACGCATACCACGCTGGAGACGCAGATGCGCCGCGTCCTGTCCCGGCTCGGAGAGCTGGACGTCCTCCACAGCGTCCGGAGCGCGATCCGCGTCGTAGGCGAGGTGTAGGCGTGGAGGCACCGGCGCCCGGCCGGAGCGGCGGGCCGCAGCGCTGGCGCGGCGTGATCGAGGAATACCGCCCGTATCTTTCCGTGACCGCCGGCATGCCGGTCGTGACCCTGTTCGAGGGCGGCACGCCGCTGGTGCGCGCGGACCGGATGGCGCGCCATCTCCCGGACGTCACGCTGTATCTCAAGTACGAAGGCACGAACCCGACCGGCTCCTTCAAGGACCGCGGGATGACGATGGCGATCTCCAAGGCGGTCGAGGAGGGGAGCCGCGCCGTCGTGTGCGCGAGCACCGGCAATACCTCGGCGTCGGCGGCGGCCTACGCGGCGCGCGCCGGGCTGCCGTGCTTCGTCGTCGTCCCGGCCGGCGGCGTCGCGCTCGGCAAGATCGTGCAGGCGCTGGCCCACGGCGCGCGCGTCGTGCCGATCGAAGGTTCGTTCGACGACGCGCTCGGGATCGTCCGCGAGGGGGCGCCGCGGTTCCGGCTCACGCTGGTCAATTCGGTGAACCCGCACCGGATCGAAGGACAGAAGACCGGCGCGTTCGAGGTCTGCGACGCGCTGGGCCGGGCGCCCGACGTGCTCGCGATCCCTGTGGGGAACGCGGGCAACATCACCGCGTACTGGCGCGGGTTCACGGAGTATCACCGCGCCGGCCGGATCGCGTCGCGGCCCCGGATGTGGGGATTTCAGGCCGCCGGCGCCGCACCGTTCGTGTTGGGCCGCCCGGTCGAACATCCGGAGACGGTCGCATCCGCGATCCGGATCGGGCGTCCTGCGTCGTGGGACGGCGCCGAGGCGGCCGTTCGCGAGTCGGGCGGCGCCTTCGAGGCGGTGACCGACGAAGAGATCCTCACCGCGCGCACGCTGCTCGCGCGCGAGGAAGGCCTCTTCGTCGAGCCGTCGTCCGCGGCGCCGATCGCGGGGCTGCTCAAGCGCGCGCGCCAGGGGCGCCTGCCGGCCGGGCTCGTGATCGTCAGCGTCCTGACGGGCCACGGGCTCAAGGACCCGGAGGCCGTGCTACGCACCGAGCGCCGCCCCGAGCCCGTGCCGGCCACGATGGAGGCCCTCGAGCGCCTGGTCGAGGCGGAACTCGTCGCGCGATGATCGTGGTCCGCGTGCCCGCGACCTCCGCGAACCTCGGCCCCGGGTTCGACGCGGTGGGGCTCGCCCTGCGCCTCCACAACACGCTGGAGCTGTGGGCCGCCGACGCGCCCCTGATCGACGTAGAGGGCGAAGGCGCCGAAACGCTTCCCCGCAACACGTCGCACCTCGCGCACCGCGCGGCGATCGCCGTCGTGGATCGCGCTGGACGCACGCGTGGAACGGCGGCGCCCCGAGCGTTCGGGATCCGGCAGCGCAATCGGATCCCCCTGGCCCGGGGGCTGGGCAGCAGCGCCGCGGCGATCGTCGGCGGCGCCGTGGCGGCAAACGCGTTGCTCGGCGGGCCGCTCGACCGGCAGGCGCTGCTCGATCTCGCTGCGGAGATCGAGGGACACCCCGACAACGTGGCGGCGGCGCTGCTCGGCGGCCTCGCGGTCTGCGCCGGCACGCCGTCCGGCGTGCGCGCGATGCGCCTCACCCCGCCGCCGATTTCCGTCGTCGCGGCGGTGCCCGACTTTGCGGTCTCGACCAGCGAGGCACGACGCCTGCTCCCGTCGCGCGTCCCGTTCGACGACGCCGTGTTCAACGTCACGAGAACCGCCCTGCTGGTCGCGGCGCTCAGCGGCGGGCGGCCCGATCTGCTCGGCGACGCGACGGAGGACCGGTTGCATCAACCCTACCGCGCCGCCCTCGTCCCGGGGCTGACGGAAGTGTTTGCGGCGGCCCGCAGGGCCGGCGCGAACGGGGTGGCCTTGAGCGGGTCGGGACCGACGGTCCTCGCGTTCGGCGGCCCGCCGGGCGTGGGCCCGGCCATGGTCGAGGCGTTCGGGGCCGCGGGGGTGCGGTGCCGAACGCTGGACCTCCAAGTCGACACCGAGGGCGCGGTCGTTGAATCGCGGACGTAGGCGCGCGGGGCGGGAACAAGGCGAGGCGGGCGCCCGGCCGGCGGACGCAGGTGCGGGGGGATCTACGTGGGGTTGATCGTCCAGAAGTTCGGCGGCAGCTCCGTCGCGGACGCGGACCGCGTCAAGAACGTCGCGCGGCGGGTCGTGGCGACCCACGCGGCGGGGCACCGCCTGGTGGTGGTCGTCTCGGCGCCCGGGGACATGACCGACGACCTCGTCGAGATGGCGCGCCGGATCACGGATCACCCGCCGGCGCGCGAGATGGACATGCTGCTGGCAACGGGGGAGCAGGTGTCCATCGCACTGCTCGCCATGGCCATTCACGCCCTGGGGCGGGAGGCGATCTCCCTGACAGGGGGGCAGGCGCGCATCCGGACCGAGCGGGTGCACACGCGTGCGCGCATCGTCGACGTGGACCGCCGCCGCATCGACCAGGAGCTGGCGGCGGACCGGATCGTCATCGTGGCGGGGTTTCAGGGCATCACGGACGACGCGGAGATCACCACGCTCGGACGGGGCGGATCCGACACGACCGCGGTCGCGCTCGCGTCGGCGCTCGGCGCGGACCTGTGCCAGATCTACACGGACGTCGAGGGCGTGTTCACGGCCGACCCGCGCGTCGTCCCGGCGGCGCGAAAGCTCCGGGAGATCTCCTACGACGAGATGCTCGAGATGGCCAGCTCCGGGGCGCTCGTCCTCCAGACGCGGGCGGCGGAGCTGGCGAAACAGTATCGCGTGCCGCTCGAGGTGCGCAGCAGCTTCGTGGATCGGGAGGGAACCATGGTGACGGACAGCTCGATGGAACGCCGCCGTGTCGTCACGGGCATCACGCACGACCGCAAGGTCGCGAAGATCACCGCGACCGGGGTCGGCGACCGGCCCGGGGCCGCGCACACCATCTTCCGCGCCGTCGCCGCGCGCCACGTCAACGTGAACATGATCATCCAGAGCGTGCCGCGGCGCGAGCGGGCCGACATCTCGTTCACCGTCGGCGCGGCCGACATGATCGCCGCGGTCGAGGCCGTGCGCGCTGTCGCCGCCGAGGTCGGCGCCGAGGACGTGCTGGCGGACGACCAGGTGGCGATGGTCAGCGCCGTCGGAGCCGGCATGGTCAGCAACCCCGGCGTCGCGGCGCGGATGTTCGGCGCGCTCGCCACCGCCGGCATCAACATCGAGCTCATCGCCACCTCGGAGATCAAGGTGTCCTGCGTGATCCGGGCCGCCGACGTCGAGCGGGCCGTCCAAGCGCTGCACCGGGAGTTCGAGCTAGAGCGGGAATAGGGCCGCCGGGCGCGGGTCGTCCGAGCCGGAGGGCTCGCGATCCTTCGTTACATAGCTGCCGGGCGCGCCCGGCGCGCCATTGCAGGTTTTCGAGCAGGACTTGCCCCGGAATGACCTAATCAGTGGGAACAGCCACACGGATGCGGCCCCGGCCCGGGGCCGGCCAAAGGGAGGGGAGATTCTATGGTCGGAAGTCGGCCAAGTACGCAGATTCGCCTGACGGCGCTACGCGCGGTGAGCTTGCTCGTGGCGGTGGCGCTGTTTATCCCGATCACCATGCTGCTCCCGCGGCCGTCCGCCGGCGCTCCGGTCGTGACGCTCTCGATGGCGCGGAACGCGGACATGCTGACCTGGGACCCGTACCCGACCGGGGACGATCCTTCGATTTTCACGCAAATGATAGTCTACGACCGCCTCGTGAAGCTCGCGCCCACCAACAGGGACGTGCAGCCGGAGCTCGCAACGTCCTGGAAGATGGCGCCCGACGGGCTTACCGCAACGTTTACGCTGCGGCAGGGCGTGAAGTTCTCCGACGGAACGCCGCTCACGGTCGACGACGTCGTGTTGTCGCTCACGCGGGCGATCGACCAAAAGAGCGAATGGGGCTTTCTCTTCTCCCCGGTGAAGTCCGTGACCAAGGTCGACGACAAGACGATCGCCCTGCACATGTCGGAGCCGTTCGCGCCGCTCTTGGCCGCGCTCTCCACGTTCGCCGCGAGCATCTACTCCAAGGCGAACTACGAGAAGTACGGGCAGGCCATGACCCAGCACCCGCTCGGGACGGGCGCGTTCGCCCTGGAGAGCTGGCAGAAAGGCTCCCAGCTCACGCTCGTCAAGAACCAGAACTACTGGCAGCCGGGGAAGCCCACGATCGACCGGATCGTCATGCGGGTCGTCGGTGACGACAACACCCGGGTGCTGCAGCTGCAGTCCGGCCAGGTCGATCTGATCGACTTTGTGCCGCCGAACCAGGTCAAGCAGATCCGAGGGGTGGGCCAGAAGGTCTACGCCGTGGACGGCACCGCCGTCCTACGCTACACCCTGAACGAGACCATCAAGCCGCTCGACGAGGTGAACGTGCGGGCCGCCCTGGGGCACGCGGTCGACCGGGAGGCCGTGGCGAAAAACGTGTACTTCGGCCTCGCCACGGTCGCGAAGTCGCTGCTGCCGGCGACCACGCTCTACTACGATCCGAACGCGGACCCGCTGACGTACGATCTGGCCAAGGCGAAGGCGTTCCTCGCAAAGAGCTCGGTGCCCAACGGCTTCACCCTGACGGTCCAGCTCCCGGCGGGGAACCAGACGCTGCTCGACGCGGCGACGATCTGGGGGAACGGGCTCAAGCAGATCGGCGTCATGTTGAAGATCGAACAGGTCGAGACCACGACGCTGATCCAGATCCGGAACGCCGAGCACTACACCGTGTACAACGCGGCGTGGACGAACGACACACCGGACCCCGACGAGCTGATGGGCGTGGCGATGGACTTCAAATCACAGCACGCCGCGCACACGTTCTACAACAACCCGGAGGCCCAGCAGCTGGTCGCCCAGGCCCGTCGCGAGCTGGATCCGAAGAAGCGGCAAGCACTCTACACCCAGCTGCAGCGGATCGAAAGCCGCGACGCACCGCAGATCTACGTCGTGGACGTGCCGCGTCTGTACGCGAGCTCCCCGAGCGTCGTGGGGTTCGCGCCGAACTCGCAGGGCAAGTACGGCTTCGAGAACGTGAGCAAGCGGTGACGGCGCGCACGTCCGCCCCGGAGGCCGACGTGTAAGCGTGCGCTGAGATCCCAGGCATCGCGATCGCCGGATGATTCGCTACATCGCAGGACGGCTGCTGCTGATCCTGCCCGTGCTGTTCGGCGTCAGCATCGTGGTGTTCATGCTGATCCGCCTCATCCCGGGCAACCCGGCGATCGCGATCCTGGGGGAGCACGCGACCCCCGAGCTGATCGCGCGCGTACAGAACCAGCTCGGGCTGAACCTCCCGATCTGGCGTCAGTACCTGCACTTCCTCGGGAACGCGTCGCGCGGCGACTTCGGCCTGTCGTTCTTCTACCAGGAGAACGTCTCGACGCTCACGATGGAGCGCATCCCGGTCACGCTGACGCTGATCTGCTACGCGGCGCTGATCGGCCTCCTGATCTCGGTCCCGTTCGCCACCCTCGCCGCCGTCCGGCGCGAGACCTCCGTCGATCACGTGATCCGGCTCGTGTTCACGGGGACGATCGGGATCCCGTCGTTCTGGCTGGGCATCGTGCTCGCGTTGCTGCTCAGCGTGAAGGTGCGGCTCTTCCCGCTGGGGGGCATCGGCACCGGCGGGTTCGACACGGTATGGCACCTGACGTTGCCGGCGCTGACCATCGCGCTGCACATCTCGCCGATCCTCGTCCGCGCACTCCGCAGCAGCCTGATCGAGGTGCTGAACTCCGACTACGTCACGACCGGGCTCGCGATGGGGCTCCGCCCGCTCACCCTGCTGGTCAGCTATCTGCTGCGCAACGGGCTGACGCCGTTCATCTCGATCCTGGGCCTGAACATCGGGTGGCTGATCGGAGGCACGATCATTATCGAGCAGGTCTTCGGGGTCCCGGGCGTGGGGTCGCTGCTGATCACGTCGATCCTCACCCGAGATTACTCGATCGTGCAGTTCGTGACGCTCGTGCTTGCGTTCCTCGTCATTCTCGTGAACCTGCTCACCGATCTCGCATACGCCGTCCTCGATCCGCGGGTGTCGTTCCAGCAATGAGCGCCGTCTCGACGGTCGCGGCCCAGCCCGCGCGGCGCCGGTGGCTCGCGACGACCGGCTGGCCGCTCCGCTTCGGGCTCGCAGGGATCCTCACGGTCGGCACGCTCGCGGCGTTCGCGCCGTTGATCGCGCCGTACGATCCGACGGCGCTCGGACTTGCCGGGGGCCTGCAACCGCCGAGCGCGGCGCACTGGTTCGGCACCGACCAGCTCGGCAGGGACATCCTGACGCGGGTGCTGTACGCCGCCAGGATCGATCTGCAGATCGGCACGATCGGCGTCATCATCCCGCTCATCATGGGCGTCGTGATCGGGCTGTTCGCAGGCTACTACGCGGGCTGGCCCGACGCCATCCTCGGCCGGGTGATCGATGTGGTCACGGCGTTCCCGTTCCTCGTGCTCGTGCTCGCGATCGTGGCCATGCTCGGCCCGGGCCTCAGGAACTTCTACATCGCGATCTCGCTCGTGAGCTGGGTGGCCTACGCGCGCATCGTGCGCGGCGAAGCGCTGGGCGTCCGTGGGCGCGGCTACATCCTGGCCGCGAGAAGCCTCGGGTACAGCGACGCGCGCATCGTGTTCCGGCACCTGCTGCCCAACGTGATCGTGCCGGCGCTCGTCTTCGGCATGAGCGACTTCGTGCTGGACATCCTGGCCGGCGCGTCGCTCGGTTTCTTCGGCCTTGGCGTGCAACCCCCGACGCCGGAGTGGGGCGTGATGATCGCCGAAGGCAGGAACTTCATCATCACCGCTCCATGGGTGGTGATCTTTCCCGGGGTCGCGATCGTCGTCACGAGCTTCTTCGTGAGCCTCATCGGCGACAGCGTCTCCGACATCGTGCGGAGGATCCATGCGCCCTAGGGACGCCCTTCGCGTCGAGGCGCTGACGGTCGCGTTCCGGGGCAGCGGCCATGCCGTCGTCCGAGGCGTTTCGTTCGAGATCGCCGCGGGCGAGGCGTTCGGCCTCGTGGGGGAGAGCGGGTCCGGCAAGAGCCTGACCTGCCGTGCCATCCTGAGATTGCTGCCGCGGGGAGCCAGCGCCGCCGGCCGGGTGACGTACGGGGCCCGCTCGCTCCTGGAGCTCGGCGACACGGAGATGCAGGCGCTTCGGGGATCGACGATCGCCATGATCTTTCAAGACCCGATGACCGCCCTCAACCCCGTGCTGCGGGTCGGGGACGCGATCGCGCAGGTGATCCGGTCACACGAGGGGCTTGGCGCGCGCGCGGCCCGGACACGCGCGCTCGAGATGATGGAGCGCGTCGGGATCCGCGACGCGGCGCGCCGCGCGGCCGCCTATCCCCACGAGTTCAGCGGCGGGATGCGCCAGCGCATCCACATCGCGATGGCGCTCGCGGCGCGGCCCACGCTGCTGCTGGCCGACGAACCCACCACCGCGCTCGACGTCATCGTGCAGGCCGAGATCCTGCGCCTGCTCGACGACCTCCGGCGCGAGCAAGGGATGAGCCTGCTGCTCGTCTCCCACGACTTCCGCGTCGTCGCCGGCCTGTGCGACCGCGTGGCGGTGATGTACGCGGGCGAGCTCGTCGAGCTCGGCCCGACGCGCACCGTGCTGCGGCGGCCGGAGCACCCCTACACCATCGGGCTGATGAACAGCCTGCCCGAGGCCGTAACCGGCGAGCGGCTTCGGGCGATCCCGGGGGTGCCGCCGGACCCCGGGCGCCTTCCCCCCGGGTGCGCGTTTGCCCCGCGCTGCGAGTTGGCGGTCGACGCGTGCAGCGCGGCGCCGATCGCGTTGGCGCAGACGGCAGCGGGACACTGGTCGCGCTGCATCCGGATCGACCGGCTGGACGAAATGCGCCGCGGCCTCGCCGCGGCGAACTCGGCCCGCGTCTAGATGTTGTTGATCGCGGAACACCTGACGAAAACCTACGAGCACCGGCGGGGATGGGCGCCTGCGCCGGCCGGCCGGCGCGTCCTCGACGCCGTGCGCCCCGCCCTCGCGGACGCCTCGCTCTCACTTGAGCGCGGCGAATCGATCGGCATCGTGGGGGAGAGCGGGTCGGGAAAGTCGACGTTTGCGCGCTGCCTCGCGCTGCTGGAGCGGCCAGACTCCGGGCGGGTGGTGCTCGACGGGACCGACCTCACCGGTCTCCGCACGGGCCCCCTCCGCCGGTCGCGGCGGCGCATCCAGGTGGTGTTTCAGGATCCGTACTCGTCGCTGAACCCTCGCCTGACGGTCGGATCGACGCTCCGGGAGGTGCTGATTGTGCACCGCCTGGTGGCGCGCGACCGGATCGCCCGGCGCGTGGAGGAGCTCCTCGACCAAGTGGGGCTCCCGGCCCGCGCCGTCGACCGGTATCCCTCCGACTTCTCCGGCGGGCAGCGCCAGCGGATCTGCATCGCCCGGGCGCTCGCCGCCGAGCCGGAGGTGCTCATCGCGGACGAACCGGTCAGCGCCCTGGACGTGTCGATTCAGGCGCAGATCCTCAACCTGCTCGCCGACCTGCGCTCTCAGCTCGGCCTCAGCATGATCTTCATCAGCCATGACCTGCACGTGGTCCGGTACATCGCCCCGAGGATCGCTGTCATGTTCGGCGGCCGTGTCGTGGAGGTGCTGCCCCCGGGCATTCCGCTCGAGAACGCCCGCCACCCGTACACGCAGGCGCTGCTGGCGTCCCGCTCGCGTCTCGAGCCTGGATGGCTGGTCGGCGCCGGAGAACTGAACGCCGAGCTCTCCGCGTCCCTGCCGGCCACTGGCTGCCCGTTTCGCGGACGGTGCCCTCACGCGTTCGGACCGTGCCAGGACGTCGACCCGCCGGCCCGCGACATCGGCCAGGGCCACGCCGTCGCGTGCCACTACGTCACCGCTCCTTCGGGTTCTCAAATGTGAGGGACCTCTCCGGTGCTTCTCGCTTCCTCGATACGTCGTTCGACACGACTGTCTAGAGCGTTCCGCACCACCAAGTGTGCCCCGTAGCGAGGATGTGGGTCGCGGCGGCGATCAGTCATTCAGCCAAACGGCCAGCTTTGAGGTGGCGTCGATCCCGTTGGGGACTCTCTCCGCCTCATTCTTCGACGATGTCCCACGAACATCGGATGTCGACGCATCTCTTGAGCGTCTGTGCCACGGGGCAGCCGCCCCGGCGAACTCCATCTGCTACGCGCCGGCCGGACGAGGCTCGATCAGGTCATTGCGTATGATGCAACGGGGCCTTACTCGGCGGAGTGTCGGAGAATCTGGCAAGAACTTTGGCGAATTAGGCAAACGCCCAAAGGGTCAGCGAACTATGCTTGTAAATGACGTGAGCCTACTGACGGTACCTCGGTGAGAGACAATGCAAAAGCGCAGACTTGGAAATAGCAACCTGGAGGTTTCGGCCATCGGGCTCGGCTGCATGGGAATGAGCACTGCTTATGGCCCGGCTGCAGACAAGCAGGAGATGATTGCTCTTATACGTGACGCCGTCAAACGCGGCGTCACATTCTTCGATACTGCCGAACTTTACGGTCCGTTCACAAATGAAGAACTCGTGGGTGAAGCTTTAGCTCCGTTCCGCGGGCAAGTGGTGATCGCCACCAAGTTCGGGATCAAGATCGATCCCAGCGGGCAGCAGGTTGTGGATGGTCGGCCCGAGCGCATCAGGCAAAGCGCCGAGGGCTCACTCAAGCGACTCAATGTCGATGCGATCGATCTGTACTATCAACACCGTGTGGATCCGGACGTGCCGATCGAAGACGTGGCCGGAACAGTGAAGGACTTGATTCGGGAAGGTAAGGTGAAGCACTTCGGCCTTTCTGAAGCAGGAGTGCAAACGATTCGCCGGGCACACACAGTCCAACCGGTCACGGCCGTGCAGAGCGAATACTCGCTGTGGTGGAGACGCCCTGAAGAGGAAGTGCTGCCGACGCTCGAGGAACTTGGGATCGGGTTCATCCCATTTAGTCCTCTCGGTAAGGGCTTCCTCGCGGGAAAGATCGACGAGCACACGACGTTCGACAATTCCGACTTCCGCAACATCGTTCCTCGTTTTACGCCGGAGGCCCGGAAGGCGAATCTGGCCCTGGTTGATCTGCTTCGCAAGATCGCAGAACGGAGGAAGGCGACACCTGCTCAGATAGCGCTCGCTTGGCTGCTTGTCCAGAAGCCGTGGATTGTTCCGATCCCAGGCACCCGGAAGCTGGAGCGCCTGGATGAGAACATCGGAGCAGTTGCAGTCGAACTTACGCCCGAGGATCTGCGCGAGATCGATCGAGCTGCCTCAACGATCACGATCCAAGGGGCGCGGTACCCCGAAAACCTGGAGAAAAGGACCGGGCTCTGAGTAACAAAAATGTGTTCGCCGGCCACATTCCGTCGCTCACAGAGCAAGGCAACGCGTGCAAACCGGCCAAAAACGCGAGACAAAAAGACCGTTACCGGGAAGTGAGGAAGTTTCAAAGATGGACATCAAGAGAAATGGCTCACGGCCGTCCGGCAAAGGACAGGCCGAGTATTTTACCGGCACTGTCCGTGTAGACCCTCTGTTCGAGGCACCCGATCCGGCACGCGCGCGCGGCGCCAGTGTCACGTTCGAGCCCGGCGCTCGGACAGCATGGCACAGCCACCCGCTGGGCCAGACTCTAATCGTGACAGCCGGCCGCGGCCTAGTACAGCGCTGGGGAGGCCCGATCGATGAAATTCAGCCGGGTGATGTGATCTGGTTCCCGCCGCGGGAGAAGCATTGGCATGGCGCCGCGCCAACCACGGCCATGACACACATCGCCATTCAGGAACACCTTGACGGCAAGACCGCCGACTGGATGGAAAAGGTCAGCGACGAACAATACCACGCCTGACTAAGGGCTGAATAACAAGGAACCAATCATGAGGAAACGCTAGTTTGTCATAGGCGTGGGCCGTGGCATGGGCGCAGATATCGCCAAGCCCGCTCTTGCCGCCGGGAACGCGATCATCGCAACTGGCGGTAACACCGATACCGTAACCGGAGGTGAGCCCGTATGCGCGCAACGGTCATGTTCGGCGCCGGCGACGTCCGTATCGAGACCGTTCCCGACGCCCGCCTGATCGAACCCACCGACGCCCTCGTTGTCGTCACCTGTGCCGCCATCTGCGGCAGCGATCTCTGGCCGTACAAGACGATGGAACACAGCGAGACCGGCCGCCGCATGGGACACGAGGCCATCGGCGTCGTCGAGGCCGTCGGCGCCGACGTCCGCACCCTGAAAGTCGGCGATGTCGTCGTCATGCCGTTTGCGTACTCGGACGGCACCTGCGTCTTCTGCCACGAGGGCCTTCACACGTCGTGCATCCACGGAGGGTTCTTCGGCACGGGTGACGTCGGCGGAGCACAGGCCGAAGCGGTGCGTGTTCCCCAGGCAGACGGAACGCTCGTCGTCCTGCCGGTCGGCACAGACGACGCGCTGATGCCGTCGCTTCTCACGCTTTCAGACGTGATGGGGACGGGCCATCACGCCGCCCGCTCCGCCAAGGTCGGCCCTGGGAAGATAGTGGCTGTCGTCGGCGACGGTGCCGTCGGCTTGTGCGGTGTTATCGCCGCTCGGCGCCTCGGCGCCGGGCGGATCATCCTCCTGGGCCGCCGTCCCAACCGGATCGCACTCGCGAGAGCGATCGGCGCAACGGACGTCGTCAGCGAGCGAGGCGCCGAGGCGGTGGAGCGCGTGCGCGAGCTCACCGACGGCTTCGGCGTCCACTCCGTCCTCGAGTGTGTCGGCCTCGAGCAGTCGATGCTCACGGCGCTCAGCATCGCCCGTGCGGGTGGCGCAGTTGGCCGCGTCGGTGTTCCCCAGGACGAGACGATGCCCGCGTCGCGGCCGGCTTTCTACAACAACATCACCGTGAGCGGCGGACCCGCCCCGGTCCGCGCCTACATCGAGGAGTTGCTGCGGGACGTCCTCGAAGGCCGGATCGAACCGGGTAGAGTCTTCGATCGGGTCGTGCGTCTCGACGAGGTGCCTGACGGCTACCGGGCGATGAACGACCGGGAGGCGATCAAGGTCCTGATCGAGTTCTGAAGCGTCGGCTCTGAACACGAGCCGCGGCTCAGACCAACCGCACCCGCATCCACAGAAGGAGACACGCCGATGACGGCTTGGACGAATGACGAACTCACCAGGATCGGAACGGCAGAAGAACTGGAGATCGCGTCACTCCGACGCGACGGTGCGCTACGACACCCGGTGACGATTTGGGTCGTCCGCCACGGCGACGACCTCTACGTCCGATCCGTCAACGGCCGCACCGGCGCTTGGTTCCGTGGCATTCAGGCACGCCACGAAGGCCACATCCAGGCTGGCGGCATCGACAAAGACGTCACCTTCGTGGACGCCGACCCCGACATCAACGATCAGATCGACGCCGCGTACCGCACAAAGTACCGCCGGTACGCCGAAAGCATCATCAGCCACATCGTTAGCGCTAAGGCACAATCCGCGACGATCAAACTAGTGCCGCGCTCAACAAGCTCTTAGTTCACGAAAACATCGCGATTATCCAGTTTGGACGTTGCCGACGAGGCACGAGCGAAAGCGGCGGTCGAGGATGGGGTAAAACAGATGGGCGCAGTGACCGACTGTAAAGGAACTGTTCTCAAGACCTTGAAGGTTACCTGACAAAAATGCGTCTCTACCGGCGGACGCTCAATGTCGACGGACCAAGTGAACCAGATGTGACCAGACTGGCACGCTTGATTTACGCCCATACTCCTCACGACGGCAGTTTTGACCTGCGCATCCCCGGTTTGCACGCCAGTCGCTTTTCACGAATAAACACGGATTGTGTGCATGCCATCCAGTCGCCCTCCTTGTGCATCATCGCACAAGGAGCGAAGACCCTCATCGTGGGGCAGGAGGTCTACGAATACGACCCGTCGCGCATGCTCGTGGTCTTCGTTGCTCTACCGGTTGCTGCCCAGATCACGCAAGCCAGCCATTTCGAACCTTATCTGGCTCTCAGGTTGGATCTGGACCCGCACAAGATTGCCGAGCTGGTCTTGAAAGTGTATCCGCACGGTCTGCCTCCGGTTCAAGAGAGGAGGGCCGTCTACGTCACTCCAGTCGACGTGAGCATTGTCAACGCCGCGACGCGGTTAGTGGAGTGTTTAGCGCAGCCCGGGAATGCTGAACTGATCGCCCCACTTGTGGTGGATGAGATTTTGATCCGGCTACTTCGCAGCTCCATTGGTGTTCGCGTGGCTCAAATGGGGTTGGCAGAGTCGAGCGTGCACCGAGTTTCGAAGGCGATTTCGTGGCTACGCGACAACTTCTCCCAACCCATGAAGGTCGAAGACCTGGCCGGGCTGGTGCACATGAGTGTTTCCTCTTTCCACGAACACTTCAAGTCAGTCACTTCGATGGGCCCGCTGCACTATCAAAAGGTGCTGCGCCTCCAAGAGGCGAGGCGGCTCATGTTGGCCAACATGATGGACGCAAGTACTGCGAGCCGCCTCGTCGGATATCTAAGCGCTTCGCAGTTCAGTAGAGACTACGGCCGGTTCTTCGGCAGTGCGCCGACCAAGGACATCGCCAGATTGCGTCAAGAAACCCCACTCTCGGTCTAATTCAATTCGCATTGCGAGGCTGGGGATCCCATTACGACACCCAGAGGAGAGGAGCAAGAAGAACCAGAAGCATCGGTCACATCAGTCACCACAGGGGATCGGGGGAGACCGGGGGACGAGCCCGAGCCCAGGGACCGTCGGACAGAGAACTCGTGGTCGGCTCGTTTCATTGGAGGAGGGGTTTAGGCACCAAAACGGAAGTCCCTGATCGTCCAAAACAAAGGAGGCGAAGCGCTATGGCGTGGCGCCTTAACGGTACATACTTTGAAAACTGTAACTGCAACATGGTCTGCCCATGCAGCACTTCCGGTCTGACCATGCCCGCGGACAACGAACGGTGCCAGGTCGTGCTCGTGTTCCATGTTGCCTCGGGCGAGATCGAGGGGGTGGATGTCAGCAATCGTACCATCGCGGTGCTGGCCGACACGCCGCGGCAGATGCTCGATGGCAAGTGGCGTGTCGGTGTGTTTATGGACGCGGCTGCCTCTCCGAAGCAGCAGGACAAGCTTGGTGCCGTGTTCTCCGGGAAACTCGGTGGACCGATGGCAGGCCTTGCGCCGCTCATCGGCGAGATGTTGGGGATGGAGGTTGTGCCCATCGAGTACAAGGACGACGGGCGCCGGCACCGAGTGAAGATCGGCGACGCCGCCGAGATTGAGATCGAGGACTTCGTGCCACCAGGGAGTCCGACTGGAGAGGTATCCAAAATCACGGGGGCGTTCCATCCAGCGAACTCGACGCTCACGATCGCCAAAGCGACAAAGGCGCGAGTAAAGGCCTTCGGGTTGGAGTTTTCTAACGATGGGAAGAACGGCCACTCTGCTCCGTTCTCTTGGGCCGCATGATCGTTGAGGCTCCATCTGTCCAGCACGTGACGACGCCGCGACTGCCCCGCGAGGCCTGAGGTCCGATGGCAACACCACCTCTCAGAATATCTAGGCGGCCGCAGATCTGGCTCTGGGTGGCGTTGCTGCTGCTCGCCGCCATCGGCTGGACGATCACGGTGATCCAGGCCCAGGGCATGGGGAACATGGCCGACATGCGGAACATGGCAATGGGACCAAGTCCGGTCACGCTCTTCCTGCCGGTCTGGGTCAGCATGATGGTGGCGATGATGTTCCCGTCGGTGGCGCCCATGGTGTCGCTCTTTTCCACTGTGGGGCGCAACCAACGTACCATCGCTGGGTCGGCGGTGCCGACCTGGGTGTTCCTGGCCGGCTACTTAGCGATCTGGAGTCTCTTCGGCCTTGGCGCCTATCTCCTGTCACTGGCGGTGCCCGCTGTGGGCATGACGGGATCCGGTCTTAGGACATACAGTCCGATGGTCGGCGGCATTGTGCTGGTTCTGGCCGGTCTATACCAGTGGAGCCCCTTGAAAGGGGTGTGCCTGCGGCATTGCCGCTCGCCCTTGGGCTTCCTGCTCCAATCCTGGCGCGACGGCTATGGCGGCGCGTTTACCATGGGGTTTAGGCATGGCGCCTACTGCGTGGGTTGCTGCTGGGGTCTCATGGTCGTACTGTTCGCCGTGGGATTGATGAATCTGGGTTGGATGGTGCTCTTGGCGGCCGTCATCTTCGTCGAGAAGATCTTCCGCCACGGCCCGCTCATCGGCCGGGTGGCGGGCCTCGGCCTCGTCCTGTTTGGCCTGACCACCTTGACCACATCGTGGTTGGGAAGACCGGCCAACATGCCACCTATGTGAGCTGCTCCGCAGAAACCCTCGTTTGGTTCTCAGCGCGACCGACTGGCCGTGGCCGTAGCCTTCCGTGGGCGGCGTTCTTGCGCCGTGCCTAGCGCGCGACAGATCCGCTCCTCGGGTTTTCGGTCGCCGTTAGGCTTCGAAGCACCACCGATACACGCCGCCCCGAGAGGGACAGATGCTCCGGTTAGGTCCAGGTGCCACCAGAAACATGCATCTCGCGCTAGGGCTTAATTTACTAGGGTTTACGGAATGGCAGCGGAATGCGCACCCCGACGAGATCGACCCAGAGAGCCCATGACGCGCCACTTGCGTCACTACGACACCGAACAAAGGAGGGGACGGAACGACGGCCGCCATAGGACCACCTCGCGTTCTTGACAACCCTCCCGGCGCCCCGTAGCATAGGCTCAAAGCGATGAGGGAGCGGGAGTACGTCCGCCGCCGGCCCGAAGCCGCGAACGCGGCCTGAGAGAGCCGGATGAGGTGCGAGCCGGCGGGAGCGGCGGGCGGAACATGGCTCCGGAGCTGCGCGTCAAACCGCGGATGCCGAGAGGGCACCGCGCAGTAGGCGACGCCGCGGCGCCCGCGTAACCAGGCGACCCTTCGAGATGTGACGTTCGAAGCGGTCAGGCCCGCGCGCGCGGGCGAATGTGGGTGGTACCACGGAGGCGTGTGCCTCTCGTCCCAAGGACGGGAGGCATTATGTTTTGCGAGAGCGGGGCGAGAACGATGAAGACCTACTACATCACAACGCCGATCTACTATGTGAACGGCGACCCGCACATCGGGCACGCCTACACGACGATCGCGGCCGACGTCGCGGCGCGGTTCAAGCGCCTGCGCGGCTACGACGTGTTCTTCCTCACCGGCACCGACGAGCACGGCATCAACATCGCCCGGGTCGCGGAGCGAAACGGCGTGTCCCCGCAGGCGTGGGCCGACCGGATCGCGGACGAGTTTCGGCGGTTGTGGCAGGTGCTCAACATCTCGAACGACGATTTCATCCGCACGACCGAGCCCCGCCACCGCAAGGTCGTCCAGCACATCTTCGAACGTCTCTTCAAGCAGGGCGACATCTATCTCGGCACCTACGAAGGCTGGTACTGCCCGTCCTGCGAGAGTTTCTACCCAGAAAACGAGCTCGGACCGGACCATACCTGTCCGGTGCACACCGGCCTCAAGCTCGAGTGGACCGCCGAAGAATCGTATCTGCTCCGCCTCTCGAAGTACCGGGACTGGCTGCTTCAACACATCGAGTCCCACCCCACCGCCGTCGCGCCGGACAGCTCCCGGAACGAAGTGCTCGCCCTCCTCCGTGCCGGGCTGAAGGACATCGCCGTGAGCCGCACCACGTTTACGTGGGGCATCCCGGTGCCGTTTGATCCGAAGCACGTCGTCTACGTCTGGATCGACGCGCTGACGAACTACATCACCGCCGCCGGGGTGCTCGACGATCCGGAGAAATTCCGCCGCTACTGGCCGGCGGACGTCCACCTCGTGGGCAAGGAGATCGTGCGCTTCCACGCCGTGATCTGGCCGATCGTCCTGCACGCCGCGGGGATCGCCGTGCCGAAGCAGACGTTCGCCAACGGCTGGCTGACGCTCGGAGGCAAGAAGTTCAGCAAGTCGCTTGGCACCGTGATCGACCCGGCGGCCCTGTCCCAAGAAATCGCCGAGGAATCCGGCGCCGAGCTCGGCGTTGCGGTGGACGCGCTGCGATACTTCCTCCTGCGGGAGATTCCGTTCGGCGCCGACGGCGACTTCAGCAAGCCGGCGCTGATCCACCGGTTCAACGCGGATCTCGCAAACGACTACGGCAACCTGCTGAACCGGACGCTGCCCATCCTCGAGCGGCACTTCGAGGGGCGCGTGCCGCCGCGCGGACCCGAGGAAGGCGGGGACGCGGCGCTGCGCGAGGTGGCCGCCGCGGTCGCGGCCGCGGTGGAACCGGCGATCGACCGCCTCGACTTCCGGAATGCGCTCGAGGAGATCTGGCGAATCCTGTCGGCGGGGAACAAATACCTCGATGAGGAGGCGCCGTGGCGGTCGATCCATGCCGACCGGGTGGATCGCGCGGGGACGGTCCTGTACAATACGCTCGAAGCCGTGCGCGTCGCGACCGTGCTGCTCTCCCCGTGGCTCCCAACGGCGGCCACGCGGGCGTGGGAGCAACTCGGCCTCGACACGCCGCTCTCATCGCAGCGGCTGCCGGATGCGGCACGCTGGGGCGGGTTGCCCGTCGGCACACGCGCCCGTCCGGGCAACCCGATCTTTCCGAGGATCGAGACCCGCCCGCCCGCCGGAGCGCCCGGGAGCCGGGGCGCGGCGCGGACGGTCAAAGGAGGCACACAGGTGGGGACGATCTCCATCGACGAGTTCAAGAAGGTCGAGCTGCGGGTCGCCGAGGTCTTGGAGGCGAAGCGGGTCGCCGGCGCCGACAAGATCCTTGAGCTGCGCATCAAGATCGGCGACGAGACGCGGTCGCTCGCCGCGGGGATCGCGCAGCACTACGCGCCCGAGGCCCTCGTCGGCCGCAAGATCGTCGTCGTCGCCAACCTCGAACCGCGGCGCGTCCGCGGGGTCGAGTCGCAAGGGATGCTCCTCGCCGCGAGCCACGACGGTCGCGTCGTGCTGCTGGGCGTAGACGGCGACGTCCCGAGCGGATCACCCGTATCGTGAACGCCCGCGCGGCGCGCAGGGAACGTGGCCCCCGCCGATCCTTCGCGGGCACCAAGGATTCGCATCGTTTGGGCGAATTCTTGGGGTGGGCCAACAGCTGAGCCAGCACCGCGGTGCGGTGCCAAAGGGGGGACGAGACGATGCAGTCGATCCGCAGAAGCGCCGGGGTTCCCGCCGTCTTGCTTGCCGTCGCGGTGATGCTAGGGGCGGCCTTGCCCGCGCTCGCCGACGCACGGGACATCTCGGTCGGCGGCGTCTTCATCTGTCGAATTACGCACGACGCCCCAGGGTACACATCGTACGAGCGCGCCACTCAGGTCAACCAGCGGATCACAGAGGTCCTCAGCGCCCCGAAGTTCCGGCAGGGCGGCAACGTCGTCGTCCGCCAGGCCGGCACCGCCGCCACGATCTCGGTGGGAGACGTCCTCGTCTTCACCATCATGCCGGTCGATGCCCAGGACACGGGCATGGGGACGGTCGACCTCGCGAAGTACTGGGCCAAGCTCCTCGCGAAGGGGCTCGGGCAGGCGTTGCCGGGGTCGGGATTCTACTTCTAACAACAAGTAGGAACTCTACTTCCTGATAGTCGCAGGCTGATAGGCGGCGTTTCGCGTCGTAGCGGGCCTACGCGCGTCTCGATGGCGGGGCCAGGGGCGCCTCCCCATCCGACCCGCCGGCCCGGACCCATGTACCGGCGGCGGGGTGCGTCATCGGGAGCGCGTAGAGGCGGCGCCGACCTACGACTTGGCGGCGACGCGCTCGACCAGCCGTCCGGGTGTCCACGTGGACCGACCTCCTCGACCAGCGCATCGCGACGAGGGCGAGCACGCTCAGAGGATTAGACCAGGATGACGACGGCGTGCGTGTCACGCCGCATCGGATCAGGCAATGCGCACGTCGCCCACCTGTCCGTCGACCGTGATCTCGGTACCGAAGGCGCGCGAGAGTGCCGCGAACGAGTCCAAGATTTCCCCGGCGAGCGGGGCGGAGGCCAACCGCGGGGTGCCGCGGTCCGGCCACCGCGTCCCGAAGCCGAGGGACACTGGGTGGAGACGAATCTGCCGCAGCACGCGATCCTCGAACACGCACAGGGGCAGCACGGTTTCCCAGTACAGGTGGTCGGCGGCGAAACTCTGCGAGCCGTCTTTGGACAACTCGCGGAACAGCTCGGGCGCGGACCGGCTCGGATCGACCCGCAGCGTCTCGTAGTCGTCGGCGGGAATCCGTTCGAGGTATTCGTGCTGGAAGATGAAGTTGCCGAGAGAATAGAAGATCGGCTTTCCTTTATAGAGCTCCAATCCGCGCAGCAGGTGCGGACCATGACCGAGTACCATGTCGGCCCCGGCATCGACGCAGGCGCGGGCAAACGTCGTGATGAACTGCGCCGGCAGCCAGCGTTCGGTCCCCTGCTCGTGCGCGTGGATGCTCACTAACGTCAGATCCGAGACCTCGGTTGCCGCCTGTACCGAGCGCGTGTTGCCGAGGAGATCGCCCTCGTGCGGCTCCGTGCGGATCCCGAACTCCTCGCCGACGATGAACGAGCGATCTGCGAACGTGAACTCTCCCTCGCGCTTCGGTGGGTGTCCAAACCCCATCCAGATGAGCCATTGTCGCTGCCGTTCGACTCCCGTCCGCTCGGCGATGCGCCGGACGGCGTCCATGTGCGCCTGATCGACGACGTACAGGGTGTCGAAGCGCTGCGGGTTGAGCCCCGGGCGGCCGGGAGCGTCCGGGCGCTGGGCACCGCCGCGCTGTCCAGGCGCAAACGTGGATGCGCACGCGACCAGCCCGATCCGACCTCGCGGCGTCTCGAGGAACGCGGGCATCCTCGCCTCCGCCAGGTTCCGGCCGGCGCCGGCGCAGACGAAGTCCATCTCCCTCAACACCTCGACGGTCCGCACGCACCCCTCCTCGCCGTAGTTGAGCGTGTGGTTGTTCGCGAACGCGGTGAGGTTAAACCCCATCCGCACCAGGTCGCGGGCCACGTCGGGGGTCGCGGACAGGTTCATGCCGCCGCTCTCGACGACCGGCGTCCCTCGATAGCCGCTCAAGACCATTTCCATGTTGGTGAATCTGACGTCGGCGGATTGGATGAGACGGAGCATGGCGGCAAACGGCGGGTCGTCGTAGAGCGGCATCCGCCGCGTGATGAGCGAATCGCCCGTGGCCGTCACCGCTATCCGCTTGGGCATCGCAGCCTCCTTGGAGCAACGCGGTGGGGTATCGCCGGTTGCTTCAAACTGGCCGGCTCGCACCCCTTTCTCCGGCCGGACCTCGTCGCGACACGCACCGGGAGACCCCGGGGATCGCTCCTGGGACGAGTTGCAGATGGTCACCGGGCCGCACGCCGGCGGCACCGCCCACCGGCAGCTCACACGTCACGGCCGCGCCGGCGGACCACACCACCCGGCGCGGCCGCACGTCGGTGACAACCCGCACGACTGTGCCATCACGCGCGCAGAACACCACGTCGATTGCGCTTCGCACGCCGACCGTGTGGATCCACGCACACGGCGCAAGCCAGAGCGCGTCGCCGGCGGCAGCGTGCCGACCGATCCAGCCCCGGAACCGGCTCCAGCAGGTCCCCGCCACCTGACACCGCGTGGCGAGCGTTCGCCCGGACTCTCGATGCGTGACCGCGGCGCGTCCTGGCGGGGCCCACCATCGCCCGGCCGCGCGAAGCAGCTGGCGCATCATCGGAGCGGCCCGCCGGGGCCGAGCAGCTTGAGCGCGACCGGCCCTAGGCCGATGATGAACACCTGCGGGAACACGCACACGACGAGCGGGAGCACGAGCCTGACGGCGAGACCGCGCGCCGCCTCTTCCGCACGCCGGAGCATCAGTCGCCGGAGGTGTGATGCCTGCGCCTCCAGCGCGTCGGCGAGCGGCGAGCCCAAGCGTACGCTCTGCGCCAGGGTCGCCGCCACCACCGAGAGCGCGTCGCCAGGGTAACGCCGCACCATCTCGGCCATCGCCTCGTCCGGCGTTCGGCCGAGCGCCAGGTCGGTGAGGTACGCGTGGAACGCCTTGGGCGTGACGCCCCGTCCGCTCCCGGCGTATTCGGCGACCGCGGCCGGCAGGCTCAGCCCCGCGCGCAGCCCGATGACCAACACGTCGAGCGCGCCCGGCAGCTCGCGCTCGAACTCGCGAATCCGGCAGATTCCTCGCCGCCGCACCCAAAGGCTGGGTTGAAGATAGCCGCTTACCCAACCGGACGCACCCCACGCCCAATCCGGACCCGGCACGCCGCCCAGGTGCGCCGTCACCGGCGCGGCGATTGCCAGGGCCGCCCCCGAGACCAGCTGAAGCGCGGCGAGCGTTTCCGGCGCCCACTCGAGCGCGGCCCGCATCAAACAGTCCGCCGCGCGCCGCCGGCGCGCCTGGGACGTCAAGCGGCGAAGCGCCAGGGTGGCGCGTGCGCCGGCGGGCTGTCCAACCCTGCGCCACAACGACGGGATGCGCCGCTCCACCGGCCGCCCGTCCGACAGGTAACGCCGCAGACGCCGGAGTGCTGGCGAGGGCCGCCCCGACCCGCGGGCCGCTGCCCAGAGCAGCGCATCCAGAGCCGCAAGGCCCCAGACATCCCACCAGCCGGTCACCGCGTCACGCCCCGGATCATCGTCCGGATGGCGTACCACCCGACGATCTGCAGCGCCCCCGCCACGCCCAGCAGCGTTCGTCCGGCGCGGGAGGCGACCAGCACGTCCATCGCCGTGGGGTCAAGCAGCAGCATCGCGGCGGCCACGCCCACGGGAAACAGCGTCAGAACCGTTGCGGTGCCCCGCGCGTGCGCGGTGACGGCGCGAACTTCCTGAAGAAAGGCCAGGTGCTCGCGCACCGCCTGGGACTGCCGGGACAGGCATTCGGCCAAGTTCCCGCCGCTCCGCTCGGCCACCAGGATTGCGGTAACGATCGTGCCCAGCGACGGGCTGGGCACGCGTCGCCGCAGCCTCTCGAGGGCCTCGGATAGCGAGGCGCCGAGCGCGGTCTCCTCCGACACCCTGGCGCATTCCGCCCGCAAGGGACCCGGCAGCCGGCGCGCGATCTCCGCGACCCCCTCCGCCGCCGATCGATGCCCGCGCAACTGGCCCACCAGGAGATCCAGCGCAGCGGGGAGCTGCAGGTCGAGGCGACGGCATCGCCGGTCGCGTGCCGCACCGAGCACGAGCCACGCGACACCCGGACAGAGCACCAGCGCCACGGCGCAGGCCGCCGGCGGCCCACCGAACGCCGCAGCGGCGCCACCCGCGGCCGCGGCACCGGCGGCCGCGGCGAGCAACGCCTCCGACACCGCACATGGCACCCCGGCTTCGCGCAGACGCTGCTCGATGAGCGCAATGATCTGGATCCGAACGAGCCGGCGGTCGACCCGCCGGAGGACGCCGCCTGACCGGCGCGATCGGGCCGGCCGGCGCGCGACGTAGCGCTCGAGCCGGCGTGCCGGCACGGAGGCCCCGCGCCGCGCCGTCAGCTCGCACACGATCAACACCGCGGCCGCCGCGACCGCGAGCGCGGTCACGGACCGCCCGGCAGCGCGCGCGGCGGGGCCGCGGCGAATCCCGGCACCGGAACGCCGGCGCGCCGGAGCCGGTCGCACAGACGCGACGGGATCCCCATCCACGCGAACGTCCCTTGGGCGCGCTCGAAGCGGAAGAGCGTCTGCGTCTGCACGACGTCACCGCCCAACCCGACCACCTCGGCGATCTCGGCCACGACGCGTCGCCCGTCCGGGAGGCGCTCCAGGTGCACGATCACCTCGACCGCCGCGGCGGTCAACCGGCGCACGATGTCACCCGGGAGACCTGAGCTCCACCGCGCCAGCACCTCGAGACGGTCGAGCGCCTGCACCGGGCTGCTCGCGTGGACGGTGCTCATGCTCCCGGCGTGTCCGGTGCTCATCGCCTGCAGCATGTCCAGCGCTTCTCCGCCGCGTACTTCGCCCACGACGATCCGATCGGGGTTCTGTCTGAGCGCGTTGCGGAGCAGGTGCGTCTGTGTGATCTCGCCCTTGCCCTCGACGTTCGCCGGGCGAGTCTCCCACCGAATCCAGTTCGCAACCGGCAGGCGAAGCTCGGCGGCCTCCTCGATCGTCAGCACACGCTCCCCGGCGGGAATCGACGCCGCGCACGCGTTCATCAAGCTCGTCTTGCCCGCGCCGGTGCCGCCTGTGAAGAGCAGGTTCCCACGGTGTCGCACGGCGGTGATGAGGTAACCGGCCATCGGCGCACTCAGCGTCCCCGCGCCGACGAGCATGTCCAGCGTGATCGGAGACGCGGGGAACAACCGGATCGCCAGACACGGCCCGCTCACCGCAACGGGTGGCAGCGCGGCATGGGCCCGAAACCCCTGCGGCATGCGGGCGTCCACCATCGGGTGCGCGGCATCGATCCGGCGCCCCGCGAGGTCCGCGATGCGGGCGATGACGTAGCGCAGGTGCGCTTCGTCTCGGAAGCGGATCGGGCTCTCCGTCTTGATTCCGTGACGCTGCACGTACACGAGGTCGTACCGGTTGACCATGATGTCGGTGATGTGAGGATCGCGGAGCAGCGGTTCCAGGGGCCCGAACCCGACGATATCGTCGCAGAGCTCGCCCACGATACGTTCCGTCTCGGCCTCCCCGAGGAGCGGATAGTCTCGAAGATAGCCGGCGAGTGTCTCCTCAAGGTATCCCCTGACCACCGCACGGTCCTGCCCGGCCAGCGCGTGCTTCTCCACGTCCGCGAGCAGCCGCTCGTGCAGCGCCGCACGAATCTCCCCGCTCCGCGGGTGGCGCTCCGCCGGACTAGCCATCGCCCGGCCCGCCTGCCGGAACTCCGCCGTCGCCCAGCGCGCTCCTGAGACTGTCGCGGCGCCGCGCGACGATCTCCTGCGCCAGTCGGCGGACCGCCGCGGACCACGGATGTTGCGGATCTGTCTCCAGGACGAGCTCTCCGCGGTCGACGCGCGCGCGCATGGGTTCCGCGTACGGCAGCGTCGCGGCAAACGGCCGGCCCAACGCGGCCGCCGCTTGATCTGGCCCGTACGAGGCGTCCCGACCCGCACGGTTGAGCACCAGCATCGGAGGGACACCGCCTCCTCCATCGGCCGCCAGCATGTCAACGAGCCCGCGAAGGTTCCTCAGCGCGGGCAAGTCGAGCGTCGTCAGCGCCACCGTGAGCGATGCCCGCCGCAGCAGCAACCGCTGCGCGGGTAGCACCGGTCGGCCCACGTCCACGACCACGAATGACGAGATCGCCGTGCACGCGTCGAGCACGGCCGGGACGACGCCCTCCATCTCGGCCGGATCGTCCGGATCGGTCCACAACGCGAGCACCGAGAACCCCGCGGCGTGCGGCGCGGCGGAGTGGCGCAGGACGCGCGGTTCGATCGGAAGCCGCTGGCGTACCAGCCAGGCGACGGTCCCGCCGGGATCGAGGTCGCCGACGACGCTCAACGTCCCGTACGGAGGCGCGTCGGCGTCCAACACCATCACCGCGCCGTGCGACGAGAGTGCCGCGGCGAGGTTGAGCGTGAGGACAGTGCACCCCGCCCCGCCCGTTCCCGACGCCACCGCGACGGACATGCCCCGGAGCCGGCCGGAGATGCCGGTGTCTTCCACCAGGGCTTCGCGTACCGCGTCCGCGCACGCCGCCGCGTCGAGCGGAAGCGGAAGCACGTCCCGCACGCCGGCCCGAACAAGCTCACGCACGGCGTCAAACGGCAACGCCGCAGCGAACACGAACAGCCGGGTCTGCGGGTAGGCGGCCGCGATCTGAGCAAGCGCGATACGCTCGCGCCGCTGTTCAGGCAGGTCCACGAGGAGACACGCCGCGGCGTTCAGCGCCACGAGCTCCAGTGCGTGCGGAAGCGACCCCGCGTGCTCCACCCGCCCCACGCCCGCCAGGCTTCGCGCGAGGGCCTCCCTCCCCGCCGCGTCGCCGTGGTACACAACAATGGACGGCGGGGTCGCTCCGTTCGTCATCGGTCACCACGCTCCGCCGTCGCCCGAGCCGTTGTCTGAACTCGCGCCAGAGGAATCTCCCGCGCCGCCACCCGGATCACCGCCCGACGCGGCGGACGCTCCCGACTCGTTCGCCTGCTGTTGCGATTGCATCTCACCCAGTCCCAGCCCCGCCGTGAGGTCGCCCGCGTAGGGCCCCGGATTGGCCGGCGTGACGCCCATGCGGTCCAGCGCGGCCGCCGCCGAGACGGCATCACCCGCCGCGATCGAGTCGCAGTTGCATGCGACGGGGGTGTCCACCGTACCGGAGGTTCCGGCGCTCGCGGAGGACTGGGTTGAGGGTTGCGCCAGGTTCGATTCCGCAACGAGACCGTTGCCGCCGTCGCCGTCACCGGCGGGCCACGCGGCCGGAAGAACACCGGCGGACCCCGTGCCTCCCGCGCCCGAGGCGGTGAAGGACGCAGGTGCGGAGCCGCCCACCGCTGACCCGACCGGCGCACCGGCGGTCGGCGCGCCCGCCTGCCCGCCCCACAGCACGATGTCTGCGCGAGCCACGACGGTCCACGAGCGAATGCCCAGGACTCCGAGAAAGAACGTCGGCACCTGTGCCTCCGCGGTCATCGTGAGCTGGCCGTCAGACGGCGTGGCGGTCGTGACGGTTGCTCGCGAGAGCCCTTCGGAGGCGAGCTCTTGGTGCGCGACCGCAAGCGCCTCCGCAATTGCGTCCGGCCCAATCCCGCCAGAGGCGCCCGGGGCGTCGTCCGCCTGTGCGCTCCATCGCTGAGCCGAAAGGACACCGTCGTCGAGTGAGTGCTGCAGCATCGACCGCACGACGTACCCGTTGCGCACGTCCACCGCCGCGCCGGTGAAACCCAAGAGCATCGGCAACAGCATCGCCGCGAGGAGTAGCACACCGCCGTGCTCGCCCGTGCCACAACGCCTGCGCGGCCGCGCTGGGTGCGCCGGCGCCGACCGTAAGGGCCCGATCACGTTCATCGCGCACCTCCGTCCCGCGTCGGGACGCCCTCCGCGGGACGGCGCCCGCCGCTTGCGCGAGGCACCGCTTCGCCCATGCGCGCGTCCCCTTCGATCACGTCCACGACCCACATGGGGGCGGCCGGCCCCTGCGGGCGCGTGGGTGCCGTTTCGGAACCTGCCGTCGTCACGCGGAGCCGAGCCGCCGTGCCACCGACCGGAGCCGCCCCGATGTATGCGGGCGTCAGCGGTCCGGTGCCGCCCCGCGACACGCCGAGGTACGGAAGCAGGCGCAGCGTCCCAGGAACGGCCTCGCCCGGGGCGTCGGCTGGCGCCGGGTGCGCGGCGACAAAGATGCGGCCGAACGCCTGCGCAAGCACGATCTCTCGCTCGCGATCGCGGGGGACGGCGATCTCGACGTCCACGGAGCCGCTCGCCTGTGCGACCGGGACACCCGCGACGGCGATACGCCCGGCTCCAGGGGCGGCAGGGTCCCGGGCGGCGACCTGCAGCACGACGCCGGTAGTCAGCAGCGTCGCGAAGCCCTGCCCTCGCTCCGGATCGAAGGCACCGATCAGGTCGACGCGGCTACCGGGGACGAGCTCGCCGCCGAACGTCGCCGAGGGGGGCACTACGACGGTCAGCGCGCGCATGCCGGGCGGCACGCGAGCCCCGACACCGTAGTACCGGAGCGCGGGGACCAGATCGCGGCTTGCAACTGCCGCTCCGCGGGCGATCTCGCGAACGACCACTTGCCCGACCACGTCCGTGACTTGTGCGGATCGCGCGCCCGTCCCGGCGGCTCCCACCGGATCGGGGACGACGCGGAGATCGCTCGCCCGGAGCACGTGCCCGGGCCGGAGAAGACGCCGCGTCACGAGCGACGGCACCACGACGGTCCGCGCGGGAGGGCGCCGATGGACATGCGCGACCGCTGAGGCGATGACCATCAACAGCATCGCGACGGCGGTCCATCGGAGCCACCGACGGCGCCGGGCGAGGAGCTGAAGAGCGAGCGGTCCGAGGCCGACGACCCGCCCGTCAATTCCGGTCGCCACCGCTTCCACCCCCGTGCTGTTGCTGCTGAAGAAGCGCCTGCCACAGCGAGTAGTAGTAGCTCGCAGTCTGCGACCAGTAGGCGGCCTGGGCACCGGCCTGCTGATCCGCGGTGGTCAATGCGGCGATCTCGGACTGCTGCCCCTGCACCTGCCCGGCCTCTGCCTGGTAGGCGGAGGTGAGCGATGCCACCTGAGCCTGGAGGGTCACGATCTGCGCGTGCTGCGCCGCGACCTCGTCCGCTTGCCCCCACCACGGCGGTGGCAGTTCCTCGATCGCGCCGGCCGCCTGCGCGCTCAGTCGCCGCCCGTTGAGCAAGGGTGCGAACCACGGTGTCAGCGACGTGATCGGATATGCCACCGAGACCACGATGGTACGCATCCTCCCGGTACAGGCCGGCTCGAGATAGTCGAGCGCGACGTCCACCGCCGCCGGGTTGAGACGCGGCGCAGCTGCGCGGGCGGCAGCGAACGCCGTGGCCCTGTCGGACGCCGGCGGGGCGCCGTCGCAGTGACCGGTCCCGGCCTCCTGGATGGCGACCGCGCGACCGGCCGCCTGGGCGGCCGCCGCGACCATGCCGGCTTCGTGAACCGCCCATCCACCGTCGATCACCGCACTTGCGATCGCCAGCAGAATCGGCAATGCAAGCACAAGCTCGATGAGCGCCTGGCCGCGCGCGCTGCGATCCGGGGCGCGATTCCGTCGCATCGACCGCGTGCCCTCAGTATTGCGCGAGGGTCGAGGAGATCGCCGAAAACAGGCCGTTCAGGCTCTTGGAGAGTTCCGTCAACACGGCCACCGCGCCAACGATCAGAATGCCGCCGATGAGCGCGTACTCGATCATCCCTTGTCCAGCCTGGCCCGCCCACGCTCCACGGGGCGACCCTCCCGGGTCGGCCGGATGCACGGAGCGCCCCATCTCTCCGCCGCCTCCACGGCGGGCATCACACCACGTCGTCGTTCGCATGCGGGATCCTCCTCTCACGGCCGGGGTGCCGGCGCGTCGCTCGTCTCAACGAGCGTCGGGGTGACGAAGATCACGAGCTCGGTCTCGTCGCGCTGGAACTGTACGGAGCGGAACAGTGACCCGATCACCGGCAGATCGCCGAGCACCGGGATCTTTTGGATCGACTCGCTGTCCTGCCGCTGCAGGAGCCCGCCGAGCACCAGCGTCTCCCTCGGGAGCATCGACACGACGGTGTGCGTCCGCCGGACGCGAAGCGCCGGGATCGTAAATCCGTTGATCTTGATGGCATCCGTGAAGTCGAGCGTGCTCACCTCGGGCTCCACCTGCATGAACACCCGGCCGTCGTCCTGGTAGTCGGGACGCGCCGCGAGAATGACCCCGAAATCCTTGTACTCAACGGTGACCGACCCGTTCGGGCCGGCGATGGGAATCGGGACTTGTCCGCCGAGGAGCAAGGACGCCGGGGTCCCCGCCATGACCATCAGGCTGGGCTCGGCGAGCAACCTCGCCCGGCCCTCCTGGACCAGCGCCTGCAGCTGGGCTATCAGGAGATCCAGACCGACCGTACCTGTCCCCGGATTCGTCGTCAGCTGCAGGTTGTACACTCCGCCGTTCAGCGACGGCGCGGCTCCCGGCGCGGCCTGGCCGCCGCCCCACGTCACGCCGAGGGCGCGCGCGGCGCTGCGGTCGAGCTCGACAACCTCCACCTGGAGCTTGATCTGCACCGGCCGCCGCACGCTGAGCAGATCGACCACGACCGGGACGAATGCCCGGGCGACCTCCTCGATCCTCTGACGATCCATCTGTGTCTCGACGGAACCGCTCAACACGACGCCGGCCGACGGCGGCGTCGCCGGCGAAGGCTGACGTCCCGCCTGGGCGCCGCGAAGTGGCGCCGGGACCCCGGAGACCCCCGGCGCGGCCACGGCCAGGCCGGCGCTGGGACCCGTCGCGATGCCGCGGGCAGGCGGCCCAACCGGTGCGCCGGCAGACGGCAGCGCAGCCGTGTCGTTCGCCGGTGCGCCGCCCGCGGGGATCTCGGTCACGATGAGGGCCGCGGCGGGGAAAGTCGTCGCAAGCAGGTGCCGGAGCACCGCCAGACGGTCGGACGTCGGGGTCACCTCGACGGCGTAGGCCGATACCCGCCCCGCACCGTCCCACACGTACATCGTCGTGCGCCCGGCCGCGCGGGCAGTGACCAGCAACTCGCGATCGCTCACGGGAACGACGCCGAGCACCCGCGGGTCCGCGACCGCAACCCGCACCAGTCCCTCAACTGCTAGCAGGCGCCCGGCACCCTCCTGGAGCGTCATCGCCTGAGCGGCCCCAGGTCCGACGGGGGCCGGTGTGGCGGTTTCCCGCAGCGGGGCTCGCAGACTCTCCCGGGGCGCCGACGGGGCGTCGGAAACGGGCGGCGCCACGGTGCGTCGTGTGGCGCGGGACCCCGTCCCGTCTCGTCCTGATGCCGACGGGGGCACCACGATCACCACAAGCACGTGCCCGTCCAAGAGCCTCGCCATCGCGTTCATCGCCGCGCGGGTTGCAATCTCGACCTCCGACCGTGAGCCCGCGCCGTCGATCCGACGCACGGTGATTCCTACCACCGGCCCCAGCGCCAGCCGGTACGAGGCCGGCTCCGCGGCCACTCCATCGAGCGCGATCAGCACGCGGTCGGGACGCGTGGACACCGCATAGTGCACCGCCGCGCCGACGGCAATGCGGATCCGGGCACCCTCGCCGTCCGGCTCGATCACGACGCCGAGCGCAGCCCCGGCTGCACGCACGCGATCCGCGTTCGGCGGCGCTGCCCAGACCGCCGCGGCGGCCAGCGCCGCCACCAGCGCTCCACGCACGCCCCGATGGGCGCGCGGTCTGCGAGAGACTCCTGTCGCCATCGCTGCAACGCCTGTGTGATGAGACATGTGACTATCTATACTTATAAACATCACCACAAACCTCGTCAATCCCGAACGTGCGTCTGCGCGGGCGCGCGATCACGCCACCGCCCGAAGTGGTGCGTCACCGGCGTTCACCAAAGGGAAAGGGTCCGCCGCCAGCGAAGTGCACGACCCTGATCCCCTCGGAGGGAGGATGCGGTGCCGAACGCCTTCGAGGCGCACCCGGAAGAAGTTCTCATCGTTCTCGCCGCCGTCTGCGGAATCCTCATTGTCCTTGTCATCGGGCACCTGCTCCGTCGACGGCGACCAAGCACGCCCCGGACGGTCCCCCCGATGGACGACAGCGTGCGCGGCGAACTGGTGGAGGTCCGGCGCCGTCTCGAGATGCTCGAGACCAGCGTGGCGCAGATCACGAACCATCTGCCGAAGGCGATCCAGGGCGTCGGCGTGGTCCGCTACAATCCGTTTCCCGACATGGGCGGCAACATGAGCTTTAGCCTCGCGCTGCTCGACGGTCAGGCGAACGGGGTGGTGGTGAGCGTGCTCAACAATCGAGACAGCGCCCGCGTGTACGGCAAGCCGATCGAGGCCGGTCGGTCGAATCACCCGCTCTCGTCCGAGGAGTTGGAGGCCCTGGCCGCCGCGCGCGGACGACGCCACGAGGGTGTGCGATGACCGTGCTCGCCCCGCCGGCCCGGTCCGTGGCCGGACGGAGCGACGCAGCGTGAGCGAGGCGCGATGCGATTTCGGGATCGGCGTGACGCCGGTGGGCAGCTCGCAGCCGCGCTAGAGGCGCTCAGGATCTGCGGACCGGCCCTCGTCGTCGCGATCCCCCGGGGCGGCGTGATTGTGGCCGATGAGATCGCGCGGCGGTGCGGGTGGCCGCTCGACATCATCCTCCCACGCAAGCTCCGGGCGCCCGGAAACCCCGAGTTGGCGTTCGGGGCTGTGGCGGGCGACGGCACGGTGTACCTGGACGCGAGGCTCGCCCGCGCGCTGCGCGTGGACGACGCCTATCTGCGCGCGGAGATCGCGGCGCAGATCGCGGAGATCGCGCGCCAGGAGACGCGCTACCGCGACGGCAGGGCACCGTTCGACGCGCGAGGGCGGACGGCCGTGCTCGTGGACGACGGCCTCGCGACCGGCGCGACCGCGATCGCGGCCGTGCGCGTGCTGCGTCACCGGCTCGCGCGAGACGTGGTCGTCGCGGTTCCGGTCGGGCCGCCGGATGCGCTTCGCCGGATCGAGCAGGAGGCCGACCGCGTGATCTGCGTGCTGCAGCCGACGGCGTTCACCGCGGTCGGCGGGTTCTACGAAGACTTCACCCAGACCACCGACGACGAGGTGACCACCTGCCTCGCGCGCGTCTGGGAACAGAAGGTGCCGTAGACGATGGACGAGACGCTGAAGCGCACACCGCTCTACCGGGCGCACGTCGCGGCCGGCGCACGCATGGTGCCGTTTGGCGGCTGGGAGATGCCGGTGCAATACGCCGGCATCATCGAGGAGCACCGCGCGGTGCGGACGCGGGCGGGGCTGTTCGACGTGTCCCACATGGGTGAGGTGGACGTGGTCGGACCCGGGGCGATTCCGTTCCTGCAAGGGCTCGTGACGAACGACGTCACCAAACTCGCCGTCACCCAGGCGCTGTATACCCCGATGTGCACGCCTGAGGGCGGTGTGATCGACGACTTGCTCGTCTACCGGATGAGCGAGACCGACCTGATGCTCGTCGTGAACGCCGCGAACACGGCGGAGGACCTCCGGTGGATCCGCGATCATGCGGGCGCGGACGTCCGCGTGACCGACCGGTCGGCGGAGATCGCGCTGCTGGCGTTTCAGGGGCCCCGCGCGCCGGAAATCCTCCAGCGCCTTACGGCGGTCCCGCTCGGCGAGATCAAGTACTACTGGTTCCGTCCAAATGCCCAGGTCGCGGGCAGAACGGTGATCTTGTCCCGCACCGGCTACACGGGGGAGGACGGGTTCGAGCTGTACGCCGCGGCCGAGGACGCAACGCACCTCTGGGAGGCGATCCTGGACGCGGGGAGCCGCGACGCGGTGATGCCGGCCGGCCTCGGCGCGCGAGACACCCTGCGGCTGGAAGCGGGCTTTCTGCTGCACGGCAACGACATGGACAAGACGATCAGCCCGCTCGAAGCCGGCCTTGCGTGGACGGTCAAGCTCCAGAAGGGCGAGTTCGTCGGCGCCAGCGTGCTGCGGCGGCAGAAGACCGAGGGACTCGTCCGCCGGCTGGTGGGATTCACCCTGGA
>DASQGM010000258.1:0-10337 GCA_035632615.1 bacterium
GAGCTCGAGGCTCAAGCGGATGCACGGCGCACCCTCCTCCTACGCTCCTCGCCGTCTTCTCCCACTACGCGGAAATCGAATTCGCTTTTCCGCGGTGTCGTTCCCGGTGGCTCCATCCGCGCGTGAATCATCCTCATATGAATGACGCGGCGGCGACGGAGGCCGCCGCCCCGATGCGGCGCCCTCGCGGCACGGCGCTCTGGCGGCGGCTGGGACGGTCGTGGCAGGTGCGGATCGGTGCCGGCATCGTCGCGGTCCTGGTGCTCATCGTGCCGTTCGCGCCGATCCTGGCACCGTACGATCCGATCCAGCCGAACGTGCAGGACCGGTTCCAGGGGCCGTCGCGAGCCCACCCGTTCGGCACCGACGACCTCGGCCGCGACATCCTCAGCCGGATCGTGTACGGAAGCCGGGTGTCGTTGGAGATCGGTTTGATCACGGTCGGGATCGCGTTCGCGGCGGGCGTGACGCTCGGGCTCCTCGCCGGCTTCTACCCCCGCCTCGACAACCCGATCATGCGCAGCATGGACGTGCTTCTCGCGTTTCCCGGGTTGCTGCTGGCGATCGCAATCCTGGGGGCACTGGGGCCGAGCCTCACGAACGCCATGATCGCGATCGGCGTGACGACGACCCCGTCGTTCGTACGGATCACGCGGAGCGCCGTCCTCGACGTGCGGTCGCGGGAGTACGTCGAGGCGAGCCGCGCGCTCGGCGTCACAGACGCCAGAATTCTCCTCCGGCACGTGCTCCCGAACATCTCCCCGGCGGTCATCGTCACGACCACGCTCAGCATGGCGAACGCGATCCTGGCAGCGTCGGTGCTCTCGTTCCTCGGCCTCGGCGCCCAACCGCCGACGCCCGAATGGGGTGCCATGGTGTTCGTCGCCAAGAACTACCTGGGCCTGGCGCCCCACATCGCGCTCTTCCCGATCCTCGCGATCTTCGTCACGGTCCTGGGATTCAACTTCCTCGGCGACGGCCTGCGGGACGCGCTGGATCCCCGGCTGTCCCTCGCCTAGCGCCGCAGTCCCCTCGCCGGGCCGCCGATGGCACGCACGCCGGGGTGCATCCCGGGCCTCCCCGCCGCCGGCTACCTGGCCGTCCACCCTCCGTCGATCGACAACGCCGTCCCCGTCACCACGGCCGCGGCGTCGGAACACAGGTAGAGCGCCAGCGCGCCGATCTCAGACGGCTCCAGCAGACGTTTGACCGCCTGGGGCTCGAGCATGATCTTCGCGACGACCTCCGACTCCGGAATACCGTGCACCCGCGCCTGGTCGGCGATCTGACGCTCGACCAGGGGCGTCCGGACATAGCCGGGGCAGATCGCATTGACAGTGATCCCGTGCGCGGCCACCTCCCACGCCGCCACCTTCGTGAACCCGACCACCCCGTGCTTTGCCGAGACGTACGCCGCCTTGAACGGAGACGCGACGAGGCCGTGCGCCGACGCCACATTAATCACGCGTCCCCATTTCCCGCGGATCATGTGCGGCAGCGCGTACTTGGTGCACAGAAACGTCCCGGTCAACAGCACGGAGAGCAGGTAGTTCCAGCGTTCCTCGGGGAAGTCGACGATCGGGGCGATGTGCTGGAGTCCCGCGTTGTTCACGAGCACGTCCAGACGCCCGAACGCCGCGACCGCGGCATCGACCATCTGCCGGGCGGAGGCCGCGTCGGCGACGTTCGCCCGCGCGAACATGGCCCGCCGGCCCTGACGCTCGAGGCCGTCGGCGGCCGCGCGGCCCGCCTGCTCGTTGAGGTCGGCCACGCACACGGCCGCACCCTCGGCCGCGAGCGCGGTCGCGATCGCCAGCCCCAATCCCGATGCGGCCCCCGTCACCACGGCCGTCCTGCCATCCAGCATCCCCACCGCCGTTGCTCCCCTCCGGCGCACCGAACGCGCCCAGGCTCTGTCGGAGCCCACGCGGACATGGTTCGACAGTGGCCGGGCCAGTCTTGCCTCCCGGCCGGCGGGCGGAGCACTGCGCCGAAGCGTAAGCGGAATCTTAACCGTCCGTGCGGCGTCCCTTCATCGGGCGCCCGCTGCCGGCGCGGCGGGTCGCGGCGCGTCACGTCAGTGCGCGCGCCTGTGGATTAGTGGGAATTCCTGTGGGTGTTAATGACCTGCGCCCCGGGCGTTAACAATTGCCGGGAAGTTCCAGCAACGCTCCGGAGGTGGGCGGCGCCGTGACCGGGACCTCAGCGTAACCGCGCCGGCTCGAAGCATCCGGACGATTGACGTCCCGCACCGTGAGTGCGCCGGCGCGGCGCTCGACAAAGGTATCCGCGGGAACTGCCCTGAAGCACGAGCGGAAACCACGAGACAATCGGAGGGGACCATCCCGATGCTCAACAACCGGTACGCGCTCGCTGGGAAGACCGCGCTCGTGACGGGGGGCAGCCGCAGCATCGGACGGGCGATCGCGATCGGACTCGGCCGGGCCGGCGCCCACGTGGCGGTGAACTACCGCAACGCCGAGACCCACGCCCTGAGCGCGGTCGCCGAGATCGAGGCGTCGGGCGCGCGCGCGCTGGCCGTGCAGGCCGACGTCTCGGACGCGCGCGCCGTCGAGCAGATGCTCGATCAGGTCGAGCGGGCGCTCGGTCCCGTCGACATCCTTGTGAACAACGCCGGCGTGCTCCGGCGGACGCCGTTTCTCGAGATCCGCGTGGACGAGTGGGAATGGATCATGCACACCAACCTGCGGGGCTACTTCCTCGTCGGCCAGGCCGCGGCGCGTCGCATGGTGGCACGCCGGGCGAAGGGCTGCATCGTCAACGTGTCGTCTACGAGCGCGCGCTTTGCGACGGCGAACCTGGCGCACTACGAGGCGAGCAAGGGCGGGATCACGATGCTGACGCGGGCGATGGCGTTCGAACTGGCCGCGCACGGCATCCGCGTCAACGAGGTCAACCCCGGCCTGATCGAGACCGACATCAACCGCAAGGACGTCCAGAACGCCGAGTGGCTGGCGGGACGGTTGCGCGGGATCCCGCTCGGGCGCGTCGGCACTCCCGAGGACGTGGCCGGGGCGGTGCTGTTCCTGGCGTCGCAGGACGCGGGACTGATCACGGGCGCCAGCGTGGCGATCGACGGCGGGTCCACGATCACCTGACCGCCTCGACCCCGGTTACAGCACCCCGGTATCGACGTTTGGCTCGCCCTCGTCGAAACGGGTCGGCCGGAGGGCGCGAACGTCCAGGGTGTGCGCGCGCCCGTCGAGGATCATCTCGGCGACGAGGTGCCCCAACGCGGGCGAGTGCATGACCCCGTGCCCGGAGGACCCATTCACGAGGAACAGCCCCTCCACCCCGGGCGCCGGCCCCAGAATGACGTGCTTGTCCGGGCTCATCTCATACAGTCCGCACAGGCACCGCTCGAGGTCGATCCGGGCGTCCCGCAGGCACGGCACGCTGGCGTAGGCGTAGGGCAGCATCTCGTCGAGCCACCGCGGCTCGAACGTCGTGTCGAACGGATCGTCCGTCGGCGTGTCCCCGGGCCACAAGAGGAGCGCGCGCCCGTCGAGCACGCGGAAGTGGAACTTGTCGTCGACGTTGATCGTCATCGGGGTGTCGTCGGGGAGCGCCGGGAACGGATGCGTCAGCGCGGTCTGCCGCCGGAGCGGCGCCACCGGGAGGCTCACGCCGGCGGTCCGGGCAACGAGTCCCGCCCAGGGGCCCGCGGCGTTGACGACGCAGCGAGCCGTGACCTCCCCGCGTGCGGTCCGCACGCCCCGAATCCGCCGCGCGTCCGGGGCCGGTCCCCCGTCCACGAGACACGCCACCTCGCCCACGCCGTACTCGATGCGCACGCCCAGCCGCTCGGCCGCGCCGAGGTAGCCGCGCATGATCTGGAGCGGCACGATGTAGCCGTCGATCGGGCACCACGAGCCGCCGATGATGCCGTCCATCCGCACCGCCGGCGAGAGCCGGCTGATCTCGTCCGGATCCACCTCGCGCGCCTGGTGCAGGCCTGCGGCGCGCTGCACGCCGAGCGCCTGGCGCAGCGCGGCGAGCTGCGCCGGCGTCTTGGCCATGAACACGTACCCAACCGGCCGGTATCCAGGGTCCGCGCCGACCTCGTCGCGAAACCGGAGCAGCTTCTCACGCGCCAGCAGGGACAGCCGGACGCAGACGTCGGTGGTGAACTGCGCGCGAAATCCGCCGCTCGCCTTGCCGGTGCTGCCGAGTCCGGGGCGGCCGTGCCGCTCGAGCACCAGCACGTTCCGGCAGCCCCGCCGGGCGAGATGGTAGGCGACGCTTGCGCCCACCACGCCCGATCCGATGACGACCACGTCGGCGGTGTTCGTCGGCCCGCCCCCCCGTGTCTTGCGCCGCCCGCCGGCGCTAGCCGAAGAGTCTCGGCTTGCCGAGGAGCGCCCGCAGCGTGGTGATCTTCCCGACGTGGTACCCGCGGTGGTACGTGCAAAAGATCAACATCTCGCCGACGTTGTGGTACCGTCCGCTGCCGTCCACCGGCGCCGCCCCGTCGACCGTGCGGGCAACCCCGAGGAGCGCCCCGTGCGCAGCGTCGAACGCAGCCCAGACGTCGGCCAGCGGAGGATAGTCGGCCGCGCCTCCGCTGCCGGCCCGGAACAGGTCGACAAACCGCGGAGGGATCGTGCACGTGCCGCCGGCCTTCTGCGCGAACCCCGCGTCGACGAGCGCGACATGTCCCAATTGCCAGACGATCGGGGCGAGCAGGCCGGCCTGCACGCGGCTGGCTTCGTCGTCGGCGAGATCGGCGACGCACACGCGTAGCCGCTCGTGTGAAATCGCGAGTTGCTGCGCGAGCATTCCCCTCTCGTCCATCGCTGACCCTCCCGACTGTTGCACTTCGACGGCTCGCTCGTCATCCTTCCACGTGCATGTCGAGCCATCCCTGCGCGGTCACCCGCACGCGGTCGCCCGGGCGCGCCAGCGCGGTCGTCGTGGGCGCCTCGAAGATCGCCGGGCCGGACACCTCGAATCCGGCCGGGAGCGCCTCCCACCGGTAGACCGGCACCTCCCGCCACCCGCCGAGGTGCGCGCGCCGCCGGCCGGGCGCCGCCGCGCCCTCCACATGCGGTGGCACCTCCGGTTCGGCCGGCACCACCGGCAGCCGGCCGATCACTGCCAGCCGGGCGTTGACCAGCACGACGTCCTGATCGGGCGCGCTGTACGTGTAGAGCGCCTCGTGTCGCTGTTGAAACCGCTCCACGACGCGCGGGATCAGGTCCGGGGCATCCAGCTCCAGCCCATCGAGGGACACGCCGATCTCGAAGATCTGCTCCCCGTACCGCATGTCGAGGGACCGGCGCACCTCGAGGGGACCGTCGGTCGCCATCCCGAGCCTCGCCCGTCCGTCCTGCTCCATCTGCGCGAACAGCCGCCGCAGGCCCGCCGCGCCCACGCGGCGGATCTCCCCGACGTGCGTCCGCACCAGCTCGTACCGGAGATCGGTGGCGAGCATCCCCCACGCGGAGAGCACGGCCGCCGCGCGCGGTACGACGACGCGCGCGATCTCGAGCATGCGGGCCACCTGCGTCGCGTGCAGCCCGGCCGCGCCGCCGAACGCGAGCAGCGCAAACCGGCGCGGGTCCACCCCGCGCCGGACCGAGACGATTCGGATCCCCTCGGCCATGTTGGTGTTGACGAGCGTGTGCACCCCCTCGGCCGCGACGACCGCAGGGCAGCCGAGCCCCGACGCGACCCGCTCGACCGCGCGCTGGGCCGCGCCCACGTCCAGGCGGGTGCGGCCTCCGAGGAAGTTCGCCGGGTCGAGATAGCCGAGCACCACGTTCGCGTCGGTCACCGTCGCGGCGTTTCCCCCGAGGCCGTAGCAGGCCGGCCCGGGGCGCGCGCCCGCGCTTTCCGGCCCGACGCGGAGCATGCCTGCCGCGTCCACCGACGCGATCGAGCCGCCGCCGGCGCCGAGCGTATGGATGTCGAGGCTGGGCAGGGCGACCTTGTGGCCCCCGACGGCCCGGTCGCCGGACAGCGTCGGTTCGCCGCCCTCGAGCAACGCGATGTCCGTGCTGGTCCCGCCCATGTCGAACGTAATGAGGTCCCCCGAGCCGAGCCAGCGCGTGGCGTGACGGCTTCCGGCGATGCCGCCCGCCGGCCCGGACAGGATCGCGCCGGCCGCGAGGCGGACGGAGTCCGGCACGGTCGCAACGCCGCCATGCGACTGCATTACCAGCACCGGACGCGCGTACCCGCTCGCCGCAAGACGCGTCGCGAGCGTGCGGAGATAGCCCGAAAGCCGCGGGCCAACGTACGCGTTGACCGCCGTCGTGCAGATCCGCTCGTACTCCTTGATCTGGGGCAGCACCTCGGACGACACGGACAAGTAGGCGCGCGGCAGGCGCCGGATCACGGCGCGCCGCGTTGCCCGCTCGTGTCGGGGGTTCCGGTACGCATGGAGGTAGCAGACCGCCACCGCGTCGACCTTGGCGCGCACGAGTGCCCCGATCGCCCCGGCCAGCGACCCCGGGCTGAGCGGGACCTCCACGCGACCGTCCGGCCCCATGCGCTCGCGGACGCCGAGCCGCAGCGCGCGCCGCACAATCGGCTCGGGCGGCGGCACGCGCAGGTAGTAGCGCCCCTCCTTGAGGCCTTCGCGCATCTCGAGCACGTCCCGGTGGCCCTCGGTGGTCAACAGGCCGACGCGCGCCCCTTTGCGTTCCACGAGCGCGTTCGTCGCCACGGTCGTCCCGTGCACGAAGCGGTCGGTGTCCGCGAGCAGCGCCCGCAGATCGCGGCCGAGCGCGCGCGCCAGAAGCCGCAGGCCGTCGAGAACGCCGAGCGACGGGTCCGTCGGGGTGGACGCCGTTTTGACAAAGGTGACGACCCCGGCGTCGTCCACGGCTACGAGATCCGTGAACGTCCCCCCGACGTCAACGCCGACGCGATACACGTCCGCTCCTGCGCGTTCCTCGTGCCGCCCGTGCCCCGGCCTTCCGCCACGCCCGCGGCGGCGTCACCACGCCATCGGCCAGATCCGCGGCCGTTGCGCCGGGGTCGCGGTCGCGCGGATCGCCGTACCCGCCCCCGCCCGCCGACTCGATGAGGAACACGTCGCCGGGGCCCACCGGAATGCCGACCGACTTGGTCGCCAGCAACCGCGTCCGCCCTCGCGACACCAGCCGGTACCGGTGCGGCGCGCCGTCCCGCCCGCCGAAGAGGCCGTACGGCGCGTGCCGCACGCCGTCGCCGGCGGTGTTCGCCACGCCCGCCTCGGTGGTGCGCATGTGCATCTTGAGCACCGATCCGACCCCGCCGCGGAACTTCCCGCGGCCTCCGGAATCGGGACGAAACTCGTGGTGCGCGAGCATCAGCGGAAACCGCACCTCCGTGACCTCGACACTGCCGAACTTGATGCCCCCGGCGGCCTGGCCCTCCCCCGCCGTCGGCCACCCGTCCCCAACGGCCGAGGCGCCGCCGCCGCCGCGGGCGTGGAACAGGTGCCAGATGAACGGCCGCGCCGTGCGCGGGTCGACCCCGCGGATCGCGATCCGGAACCGCCGCGACCAGCCGGCGATCGCCCGGTCCGGACACGCAGCGGCCAGCGCCTTGATCACCGCCTCGCCGATCTCCTGGCCGCAGTGGTTCGTGGCCAGCGTGACGGGCGCCGGCGGGTTCGGCCAGACGATCGTGCCCGGCTTCGCCTTGACCGTGACCGGGCGGAAGGTTCCGTCGTTCTTCGGGATCTCCGGATCCAGCAGGTACGCGAGCGCCATGAACACCGCGGACATCGTGTTCGGATAGGACGAGTTGACGAACCCGGTGACCTGTGGGGCGCTGTCGGTGAGGTCCACGGTGAGGCCGTCCCCGGCTTTCGTCACCGTGGCCCGAATGGCGATGTCGGAGGTCCCATGGCCGTCGTCGTCGAGCACCGCCTCGCCGCGGTACACGCCGTCGGCCCACGTCCGGATGCAGGCGCGCGCCTGCCGCTCGGTCCCGTCCAGGATCTCTTCGACCGCGGCCGCGACGACGCCCGGTCCGTATTCAGCGAGGAGCCGGCCGAGACGCCGCTCGCCGAGCCGGGCCGACCCGATCGACGCGCGGAGATCGCCGAGGAAGTCCCGGGAATGGCGGACGTTCGTCGCGATCATCCGCATCACGTCGTCGCGGACCTCGCCGGCGTCGTAGAGACGGAGCGGCGGAATGCGGATGCCCTCCTGCCAGATCTCGGTCGCGCCAGGGTTGTAGCCGCCGTGCGTCGAGCCTCCGATGTCGCTCTGATGCGCGCGGTTGATCGACCAGAACGCCAGCCGCTTTCGAGCGAAGACCGGCAGGAGCACGGTCAGGTCCGGCAGGTGGTTGCCACCGTGGTAGGGGTCGTTCAACAGGAAGAGGTCCCCGGGGCGGATCCGGCCCTCGAAGGCCTCGAGCACGGACCGCACCGCCCAGGGCAGCGCGCCCACGTGAATCGGGACGTGCTCGGCCTGGGCGACGAGCCGACCGGCACCGTCACACAGCGCCGTCGAGAAGTCGCGGCTGCTGTTCAGAATCTGTGAGTAGGCCGTGCGGAGCATCGCCTCGCCCATCTCGGCAACGATCGCGACGAACCGGTGCTGGATGACCGAGACGGTGATCCGATCGGGCACGGTCCCTCCCGAAACGTAGGCCCCCGTTACTCCCGTGATGCTATTACGCGGCGGGACCGCCCTCTCCTACGCAACGCGCCGGGGTCGGACACCCAGCGGCCCCCGCGGCGGGGGGCCAACGAGCGGAGAGGCGGTGTGTGTCAAGCCGGAGATCTCGAGGCGGGTGCCCGGGTTGGGGACCAATGCAGCCCACGCTCCGTACTTGCCGTGGGAGGCGTCGCGCTGCTGAAGGACCCCCTGCGCGAGTCGCCCGCATCATGCGGCCGCGGCTCGCCGCCGATCGGCACCTCTCCACTCCGACATCGACATGGCGGGTGACGGGACCGCGCCGGGGCGCCGTGCCCTGTGTGCTCGAGGGACGGACGGAGCGCTGCTACCCGAGCCTGTGCGTCCACAGGAGCGAGATGACGACCGTCCCGACGAACAGCGCGGCGACCCCCACCGAGGTGAGCCCGCTGATCTCGGTGGGACGCCGCTCCCATCCGATGACACGCCCGAGCCGCGTGTACACGCGGCTCAGGTCGCGGGCCGTCGTCACACGCTGGTACGTGCCGCCGGTCATCGTGGCGATCCCCTTGAGCGTTTCCTCGTCCAATCGGACGAAGATGCTGTGCCCGCCGAGCTCGAGGAACGTTCCCTCCGGGGAACCGAGGCCGATGGTATACACCTTCACCTTGAGCTGCTTCGCGACCACCGCCGCTTCCTCGGGAGGCACGCCGCGGTTGCTCTGCCCGTCGCTCAGGAGCACCACGGTCGCGGGCTGCAGCCGGTCGAGTTCCTCCTGAGGCAGCACCGGCGCCTGGGGCGGCGCGTACGGGTTCCGCGCCCCCTCCGGACGGGTGCGCCCCGGGAGCGCGTACACGGCCTCGAGCAGGCCGTCGCCGATCGCGGTAGCGAACTCGAGGTCGAGGTTGTTGATGGCCTGGATGACGCGGTCGTGGTCCGGCGTCGGCGGGGTGACGAGTGTCGCGTAGCTGCTGAACGAGACCATCCCGACCCGGGTGCCCTTCGGCAGCGCGCGCACGAAGTCCACGGCCGCCGCCTTCGCCGCGGCGAGCCGCGTCGGGTTGACGTCGGTGGCCATCATGCTCCGGCTGACGTCGATGCTCATCATCACGACCGTCCGGTTGTCCGGCACCGGCACCGGCGCCATCGGCCGCGCCACGGTGAAGATGACACCGCACAGCGTCGCGAGGTAGAACACCGCGGGGACGTGACGCCGCCAGCGTCCCCCGACCGCCGCCGCCCGCGCGACCAGGTCGAGGCTGGAGTACACCACCCGCTCGCGCGCGGGACGCCGGAGCATCCACACGTACGCGGCGATGAGCGCGGGAACCAGCAGATACAGCCACAGGACCGCGGGCCAGAGAAAACTCATGGCAACCGCCCCATCCACAGCATCGACACGAGCCCGCCGCCGAGCATCAGCACTCCCGCGCCGCCGACGACCAGCGCGGACACCTCCGTCTTGCGGGTTTCCCACCCGATCGTCCGCCCGAGATCGCGGTAGACCTGGGTGAGATCCTTCGCCGAAGGCGCGAAGAAGAACTTACCGTCGGTCACGGCCGCGATCTGCTGCAGCAGCGCCGGATCGAACGGCACGAGCACCATCTGTCCCTGGTAGTTGAATACCCCGCCGCCGGGTGTTCCCAGCCCTATTGTGTAGATCTTCACCTTCTCCTGCTTCGCGAGGATCGCCATCCGGAGCGGATCCTGCCGACCGGCGTTCTGCCCACCGTCGCT